>CALLMA010000137.1 GCA_938008015.1 uncultured Celeribacter sp. | reverse complement strand
CAAGCCACATTCCAGAGGAGGCGTTAAAAGCATTCCGTTTTTTTCTACAAAAATATTAGTGATGCTGCCTTCACATAATTCATTTTTCTCATTGAGAAATAAGATTTCATCAATATTGCTCGGCAGATCCGCTCTAGCTTGATCATAAAGGTATCTTTTGGATGTTTTTAAGCGCAACCAAGGGTCGCTTGAATTTAACCTTTGAGTGCTTATCGATACATAAAAATGCCTTGGTTGTGAGGCAAGGGCCCAGCTTTGGATTTGCATTTCTCCGTCAGGATATAGGGCGATGCGCACGCGCCTATCTTCTTTTTTTGATTGATTTGCAAGGGCTTGCAGTCTCTCGACCAAAGATTTCTGGTCCCATTTGATACCAAGTTCTTGGGCCGTTTTGCCCAAACGCGCGATATGGAGCTGCAGGCGGATAAAGCCTGATTTTCCATTATACCTCAGCGTTTCAATGAGATGAAAGCCTTCTTCAAAACTCATAATATTTTACATCCATCCATGCGAGAGCCGAGCGCAAATTGCGCTTTCAAAAGGGCTTCCTCAAATTCATCTCGTGCCTGACTATCAAAAACAATACCCCCGCCGACAGATAGCGCCCCCTCTCCCTCTGCATCCAACTCAATGGTCCGAATGGCAACATTAAAACAAGCGCGCCCATTTGGCGCCAACCAGCCAATCGATCCGCAATAAACCCCTCTCTCCCTCATCTCCAATTCATGAATGACTTCCATAGCTCTAATTTTAGGCGCCCCTGTAATCGAACCACAAGGAAAGAGCCCTCTCAGGATATCGCGCAACTGCACATGTTTTTTGAGCTGCGCTTGAATTGTTGACGTCATTTGATGAACAGTTTTATAACTCTCTATTTCAAAGAGTTTTGACGTTGTCACACTGCCAATTTCTGAAATGCGAGATAGATCATTTCGCAGCAAATCAACGATCATTAGGTTTTCAGCTTGGTTTTTATGCGACATTGCCAGCCAATCTTTAGCCGCGCGGTCTTTTTGGAAATCGGCATCTCTCTTTGCCGTCCCTTTCATAGGGCGCACTTCGATTTTATGCCCGTCTGTGATTTCGAAAAATAGTTCAGGTGATCGTGAAAGGATCGCAGATCCATCTAGCCGTTCAACATACGCCCCGTATAAGACAGGCTGATAATATGCCAATGCGTCGTAATATTCTTTTGGTGAGCCCTTTAACATCGCCGATATAGGGAATGTTAAATTCGCTTGATAAATGTCACCTTGAGCAATGTAGGCTTGAAGCTGATTAAACTTCTCTTTGTATGTCTCAAATCCAATTTGCGTCTCTAAGCCGACATCCCATTCCTGAGTGTCTTTTCGAGCGGCTTTTTCGCCTTTTTGATGAGGCATATCATAAACACCCAATTCAAGGAGGGGTGTTTGAGGGTTTTCAGGCAAAATTTTATGTAAAACGGGCTCGAACACATGCCCAAACTCATATGAGAATGATCCAGCCAACCAATGCCCCGCGCGCTGCGCCGCCTCTATGCGCTCAAACGCCTTCTCAACATCGCTCAAATGATAGGCACGAATGACATCAAGTGGCTTTTGAAAAAGGAAACCCTCTTCAAAATCAGCCCTCATTGCATCAGGGACAAAGCCACGATCTAACTCAACATACATCCCAAAGCCTCTCTTCATATGCTTTCAGCCGTTTTCCGCGATCAGCTATGATTTTACAACTAAGATTTATAATACAAAACAGATTACCCAATATGCTTTTTTAAGTTAATGACATAACATACAAGAAAATAATCTTTTAAAGTCAAACGTCATAGGCAGGCATTCATGGCTAGAAAAATTTTGAAATCTTTCCTAATCACCCTGCTGCTCTTTTGGGGGCCTTGGTTGTATTTGAGATATACAACCCCCCTGCTTATGCCAAGTGAGGTTGCGTCCTCTGAGGCCGCATTGATTTTTGGCGCCATTGTGCGAAATGATCAAATTAGCCCGCTCCACGCAGAACGCTTAGATGCTGCTATATATCTTTATGAGAACCGTAAGATTGAAAAAATCATAGTATCAAACGCTAAAAGCGCGGCTGGCACAATGCGTCGATATCTGATTTCTCAAGGCATTCCTGAGCAAATCATTGAAATGGACATACAAGCCATTCGCACACCCGACAGCTGCATCCACGAAAATGCAATCGGCAATGGGCGCTCCGTCATTTTTATTAGTCAAAAATTCCATCTTCCGCGCATCGCGTTGCACTGCGCTCCTTATGAATTTGAAAAACAATATCTGATCGCAGACAGCCCAACACGAGCTCAAAGCTCAATTGGGCAAAAACTACGCATCCGAACCGCACGCTATATTCGAGAAGCCGCCTTAAGTTGGTCGATTCTTTTGCGTCTTTATCCTGAACAATCCGATTAAGCTTGTAGATATTTTTGCCCTTATGCTAACAAACGTAGAGATTCATAAATCAAGAAAAGAGATCCAACATGGCTGAGAAAACCGTCAAAGACTACATCCGAACTATTGTCGATTTTCCCCATGAAGGCATTATGTTTCGCGATGTAACAACGTTATTCGCCGATCCAAGAGGCATGAGACTATGCATTGATCAGCTCCTCGCGCCCTATGTGGGGCAACAAATTGATAAAATTGTTGGCTTGGAAGCCCGTGGGTTTATCATGGGGGGCGCCATCGCGCACCAACTTGGCAAAGGCTTTGTACCTGTTCGCAAAAAAGGCAAACTCCCAGGGCCGGTTATTTCAGAAGAATATCAATTGGAATATGGTGAAGCTGTTGTCGAAATTCATGATGACGCCATCAAAAAAGGTGAAAAAGTCCTGATCGTAGACGATCTATTAGCAACGGGCGGGACGGCCGAAGCCGGCATCAAGCTTATTGAGCGCCTAGAGGGAGAGATCGTTGGCTGCGCCTTTATCATAGATTTGCCCGAATTGGGCGGCAGAGAGCGCTTAGAAAAACTTGGCGTTGATATCCACGCGCTGTGCGAATTTGAGGGCGGTTAAAATCAGCACGCAAGAGCATTTTTGAAGACCGAATGTGGATAAGTATTAAGAATTGGTGAAAAAGCGCTCATTGAAATTTTGATGAGCGCTTTTTTCTTTACAGACTCACAAAATGAGTGCCACTATATGTGGTATAGCATTTTTAAATACATCAATAAGTAGACTTATGCACTAAAAGCGGTGAGCCATCTTTATAGAAATTGACTCACGACTCTAAGTGTGTACAAAGCGTAAACATAGGTGTGGTGAGGTAACGATTAATGTCCCCGTTAGAACAAAATTTTAATTCAGAAATACATCCAATTGATTTGTGCGAAAGCCTCGCACATCAGCAAAAATGGAAGTTTGATCGCATCACAGATGATCAAATTTCTCTATCTATTGAAGGCCGTTGGCGCAATTACGCCATCACTATCGCTTGGTCGACATCAGAAGAAATGCTTCAACTTATCTGCACATTTGAAATGGAAACGCCCTCAGAGCGATTGCCGCAGATATATGAAATTCTCAATCACGCGAATGATCAACAATGGGCAGGTGCTTTCACCTATTGGGAAGACCAGCGTCTCATCGTTTATCGCTACGGCTTGTTTATGTCCGCGGATAACATTATTGATCTTAAACAAACCACACGCCTAATTGAAACAGCTATCACAGCGTCAGAAAATTATTTTCCTGCTTTTCAATTGGTAGCGTGGGCTGAAGAAGAGCCAGAAAATGCATTAAAGGCCACGATAAAAAAAACATATGGGCGTGCCTAAAGATTAAGGAACAATCTAAAAATGAATGAGATAAAAGGACACGGGCTTGTTTTACTGGGGTGCGGAAAAATGGGCAGTGCGATGCTTGATGGTTGGCTCGCAGGCGGGCTTCAAGCAGAAGATGTCACTGTTATAGACCCTTATCCTTCCTCTTTTTTGCAAAAATCTGGTGTATCAATTAATACAGAGATCCCTGCGAATCCTGCCCTTGTTCTCATTGCAGTCAAACCGCAAATGATGGCGGATGCCTTGCCCAAGCTTCAAGCTTTGGGGAATAAAGACACAGTCTTCGTCTCTGTCGCCGCAGGAATTTCTATTCGCACATATGAAGAAATGCTCGGAGAAAACACTCCCATCATTCGCGCGATGCCCAACACGCCTGCCGCAATCAGCAAAGGCATTACGGCGATGGTGGCCAATTCAAAAGCATCCAGCGCACAGATCAATATGGCCCAAAAGCTTCTGGAAGCCGTTGGCAAAGTCGCTCTCTTAAATGATGAAAGCCAAATGGATGCTGTCACCGCCCTTTCAGGCTCAGGCCCTGCTTACGTTTTCCATATGATCGAAACGCTCGCGCAAGCCGGCGTTAGCGCCGGCCTTCCAGAAGGTTTATCTATGGAACTCGCGAAAGTCACGGTCGCAGGTTCAGGCGAACTTGCGTGTCAATCCCTTGAAACACCAAGCCAATTGCGCGTCAATGTCACATCGCCAGGCGGAACAACGGAGGCTGCGCTCAAAGTTTTGATGGACCCAGAAAATGGCTTCCCTGCCCTTCTCCCTCGCGCGATCAATGCTGCCAAGACACGCTCAGAGGAACTCTCAAAATGAACCAGATTAGCTTCGATGAATTTCTCAATGTTGATATTAGAGCGGGTACAATCGTTCATGCGGAAGCATTTCCAGAAGCACGCAAACCAGCAATAAAACTCTGGGTGGATTTGGGTGATGAGATCGGAGAGAAAAAATCTTCCGCACAAATCACAGTCCACTATACACCAGAAAGCCTCATCGGCACTCAGGTTATGGCTGTTGTCAATTTTCCACCACGCCAAATCGGGCCATTTATGTCAGAAATACTTGTCTTAGGGTATGAAGATGCCGAAGGGGCAATCGTCCTTGCGCGTCCTGATCATCGCGTTCCTAATGGAAAGCGCATGTGCTAGAGCACTACATCTCCAGTCGCCTCACGCCAGTGGCGGCGACAGAGAGAGACATAGCGTTCGTTCCCCCCAATTTCGACTTGAGCGCCTTCGGTTAAAGCCTGCCCTGCCTCATTCATACGAACCACCATCGTCGCTTTTTTTCCACAATGGCAAATTGTGCGCACTTCGCGCATTTCATCACTTAAAGCCAATAAAGCAGCAGACCCTTCAAAGAGATTGCCTTGAAAGTCTAAGCGCAAGCCGTAGCACATGATTGGCACTTTAAGATCATCAACAACCCGCGCCAATTGCCAGACTTGCTCTTTCGTCAAAAACTGCGCTTCATCGATAAAAACGCAAGCAAGCTTACGGTGTTGCAGCTGCTCATTAATCTTCGCAAAAAGATCATCACATGTCTCAAATGTATCCGCTTCTTGCCCAATTCCAATCCGCGATGCAATTTTGCCTTTTCCTGCCCGCGTATCAAGGCGTGCTGTAAGCAAATAACTTTCCATCCCTCTTTCATGGTAATTATGTGAAGCCTGCAACAGCAAAGTGGATTTACCTGCATTCATCGTCGAATAATGAAAATATAATTTCGCCATTGTCGCCACACACCTTCAATTGAGCTAAGAGCATCTGCACTTATTATCCCAATCAAGCCTCAAGATTCCAGCCTAAAATACCAACCCTGCGCTGAGCCCTAAGGCCCAATCTTACGGCTCAAACATCGCAGTATCAAACCACAAGAAAACCCGCGAAAACACTTGGAGATTTTAGCGTTTCCATTCTCATAGAGGACGCAATATAAAGAACCTTAGTAACAGCATAAGATTTCAAGATAGGTTAATTTATGAAAATTTTAGTGACAGGCGGCGCTGGTTTTATTGGCTCGCATACATTGGTTCAGCTTTTAAGGGCCGGTCATGAAGTTATAGTCTATGACAGTTTTGCAAATAGCAAACCCCAAGTATTGGACCAGGTTAAGCTGCTGACAAGCAAAGACTTTCCCTCCATCAAAGGCGACCTATTAGAGCGGGATCTGCTCAATAAAACCTTCGCAGAACATCGCCCTGATGCCGTTATACATTTTGCTGGTCTTAAAGCTGTTGGAGAATCTGTCGAGAAGCCCCTCGATTACTATCAAAACAACGTCACTGGCACGCTTGAGTTGCTCACCGCGATGGAAACTCATGGTTGCCATAATATTGTGTTCTCTTCATCTGCAACGGTGTATGGCACTCCTAAATACCTTCCCTATGATGAAGAGCATCCCCTTTCGCCTGAAAGCCCTTATGGGCGCACAAAATTCTTCGTTGAAAAAATAATCGAAGATTGGACCATCTCCAACCCACAAGCGAGTGCTATTTTATTGCGCTATTTCAATCCTGTGGGCGCAGACGACTCCGCCTTGATCGGGGAAGATCCAAGCGGAATACCCAATAATTTAGTGCCTTACATTGCTCAAGTCGCAAGCGGCGTCTTGCCGCACCTCCAAGTGCTTGGCGACGATTATGAGACGCGCGATGGCACAGGAGAACGCGACTATGTTCATGTCGTCGATCTTGCTGCCGCGCATTTGGCTGCTATCAACTATGCGACAAGCCAAACAGGGTGCGATGCGATCAATATCGGCACAGGAACCTCCATAACCGTTATGGAATTCTTAAAGGCATTTGAAAAAACGGTCGGAAAACCACTTCCTTATAAAATCAAGCCTCGCCGATCCGGAGATGTCGCAAAAATGGAAGCGAAGGTCGATAAAGCTAAAGCCCTTTTGCAATGGGAATCTGAGCGAAACCTTGAGAACATGTGTGAGACCACATGGCGCTGGCAAAGATATAAAATGTCATCAAACTAATATAAAAGCCCCACGAAATACCATTTTCGCGGGGCTTCATTTTTAATACGTCAAGCAATCTTACTTCTTCAAAGAATCGCGGATTTCAAGAAGCACATCAAGCTCTGAAGGGCCAGCTGGCGCTTCTTCTTTCACTTCTTCTGCCTCTTTCTTTTCGGCTGCTTCTTTGACCTTATTCACATAACGAACAAGCATGAAAACAACGAAGGCAATGATCAAGAAATTGATGACAGCCATGATGAATGAACCGTAAGCGAAGACTGAAACGCCCGCTTCACGCGCGGCTTCCAAAGATGTCCCTGCAGCAACTTCTCCAGCAATCACGATAAAGCGGTTTGTGAAATCTAAGCCGCCTGTGAAAATGCCAATAACCGGATTAATCAAATCCGCAACCATCGCTTTTACAATCGCGGTAAACGCAGCACCAACGATAATACCAACAGCCATGTCCATGACATTACCCTTGGCAATAAAATCTTTAAACTCTTTAAGCATGAATGACCCTTTCTATGCTATTTTTCTCTTATCAATCAAAGAATAGTGAATACAACGTCAATTTAACGTCAATATTTCAATTGAAGTAGGGGGAATATCGTAAATTTACGATCACGCATAAACGCCGATGCCAGCCCCCTATAAAAAGAAAAAGGCCTCGCAAATCGCAAGGCCTTTCAAATCAAAATCTATTGAAATTAATTTTCTTCTTTTGGCTCTTGAGCAATCTCTTCGCCTGTTTCTTGATCAACCATTTTCATACCAAGGCGAACTTTGCCACGGTCATCAAAGCCAAGCAACTTAACGAAGACCTCTTGGCCCTCTTTCATCACATCGCTTGGGTGATTGATACGACGGTTTTCAATTTGTGACACATGCACAAGACCATCGCGCTTTCCGAAGAAGTTTACGAAAGCACCGAAATCAACAAGCTTCACAACTTTACCTTTGTAAATCGCGCCTGCTTCTGGCTCAGCAACGATAGAGTAAATCATGTCATATGCTTTTTTGATAGACTCGCCATCAGCAGAAGCAATCTTGATCACACCATCATCGTTGATATCAACTTTTGCACCTGAAGTTTCAACGATCTCACGGATCACTTTACCACCAGAACCAATCACTTCGCGAATTTTATCCGCAGGAATTGTCATAGTTTCAATGCGTGGCGCATGTGCTGAGAATTCAGACGCACCAGAAAGCGCTTTATTCATCTCACCAAGAATATGCATACGGCCTTCTTTTGCTTGCGCAAGAGCCTTTTGCATGATCGCTGGCGTGATGCCTTGAACTTTAATATCCATCTGCAAAGATGTGATGCCGTTTTCAGTACCAGCAACTTTAAAGTCCATATCACCTAGGTGATCTTCATCGCCCAAGATATCTGTAAGAACAGCGAAATCGCCATCATCTTCAAGAACAAGGCCCATTGCCACACCAGCAACAGCTGATTTGAGTGGAACACCAGCGTTCATCATTGAAAGGGAGCCACCACAAACAGACGCCATTGAAGACGAACCATTTGATTCCGTGATCTCAGAAACAACACGAACTGTATAAGGGAAGTCAGTTGCCGCAGGGAGAACCGCCTGCAACGCACGCCAAGCCAATTTACCATGGCCAATTTCACGACGACCAGGTGAACCAACACGGCCAACTTCACCAACTGAATATGGAGGGAAGTTATAATGCAGCATGAAGTTTGAACGGTGGTTGCCATGAAGAGCATCAACGATCTGCTCATCATCGCCTGTGCCAAGTGTTGTCACAACAAGGCCTTGCGTTTCACCGCGTGTGAAAAGCGCTGAGCCGTGTGTACGTGGCAAGAAACCAGTTTCACATTCAATCGCACGCACTTGATCAAGAGCGCGGCCATCGATGCGCTTGCCTTCTTTAACAACTGTTGAACGAAGGATTGTTGATTCAAGCTTTTTCAGCGCTGAATTAAGATTTCCATCTTCCAACTGCTCTTCGCTGAGTGTCGCTTTAATCGCTTCTTTTGCAGCATTTACAGCCGCAACGCGTTCTTGCTTATCCAAGATCGCATAAGCCGCTTTCATCTGCTCTTCGCCAGCCGCGCGCACTGTTTCATAAAGATCAGAGTAATCAGGTGCATTGAATTCAAATGGCTCATTTGCACAATCTTCCGCAAGATCAATGATGAGATCAATCACAGGCTGGATTTGCTCATGGGCGAAGTTAACCGCACCAAGCATTTGCTCTTCTGTAAGCTCATACGCTTCAGATTCAACCATCATCACAGCATCTTTCGTGCCTGCGACAACAAGATCAAGTTTTTGATCAGGGTTGTTGCGAAGTTGATCCATGTCATCAACAGTTGGGTTCAAGATATATTCACCATCTTCAAAACCAACGCGCGCCGCAGCAACTGGGCCCATGAATGGCGCACCAGAAAGTGTCAGCGCAGCAGAAGCCGCAATCAATGCAACCACATCAGGATCATTCACCAAGTCATGCGACAAAACAGTACACATAACCAAAACTTCATTTTTAAAGCCAGGAACGAAAAGCGGGCGGATCGGGCGGTCGATCAAACGCGCCGTCAATGTCTCTTTTTCTGATGGGCGCGCTTCGCGCTTAAAAAATCCGCCAGGGATTTTCCCAGCCGCATAATATTTCTCTTGGTAATGTACAGTAAGAGGGAAGAAATCTTGACCTGGTTTTTGCTCTTTAGCAAAAGTCACATTCGCCATAACCGACGTTTCGCCGAGCGTCGCAATGACAGTGCCATCAGCTTGGCGGGCAACTTTACCAGTTTCTAGTGTGAGTGTTTCTTCGCCCCACTCAATTGATTTTTTTGTTTCGTTAAACATCAAACGTATCCTTATGGGAGTATATATCTAGGCCCTCCTAGATCTCCCTTTGTATATGCGGCCCTATTGCCGCTGTTCTCTCCACCTTTAAAACAACGCCGAGAACAAAGCGCTATATAAGATATGCACCGCATATATGAAAAATGCTTACATGGGAAGTATGCTTCTTCTTCCATCAAAAGAAAGCCGCCATTTCACAGCACTCTCTTTCATTTTCTCTCATTTCTGGCACTATAATGATACAGAAATTCAAAGTTTCTTGACCTCTCTTAAAATTCCTGAAATTTCTAATGTAAGACACGCGCTCAAAAACAGGAAATGACATGGCCCTAGAAATCATTACGTCTGAAAATTTACAGGGCATAAAGCATGGTTTTTTCACGCGTAAAGGCGGCGCTTCGACGGGGATATTCTCAGGGCTAAATTGTGGTGCTGGATCGAGTGATCAAAAACAAGTGATTGATATCAATCGCGGACGTGTGGCCCAAGCCTTGGGTGTTGCGGGTGACAAGTTAATAGGCTGTCATCAAATTCATTCCGCGGATGTCGTGTGCGCAAATGATCTTCTCGATCAAAGCTCTGCCAAAGCCGATGGCATTGTCAGCGCGACAGAAGGCACCGCCATTTTCATTCTGACAGCCGATTGTCAGCCCATCTTATTTGCTGACCCTCAAGCGGGCGTCATTGGCGCCGCACATGCCGGATGGAAAGGCGCATTGACCGGCGTTATTGAAAATACTGTTGCCGCCATGGTCGCAATCGGCGCAAAACGCGAAAACATCTCTGCATGCATCGGCCCATGCATTTCACAAAAAGCTTATGAAGTCGGCGCGGATTTTTACGAAAACATCGTCAAAGCGGAGCCAAACTCAAAAGTCTTTTTTACCGCTGGGAAAGAAAATCACTATCAATTCGACCTGCCGTCATATGGCTTGCACAAGCTCAAAGCCGCGGGCATTGAGAACCCGCAGTGGAGTGGGCATTGTACGTATTCAAATCCAGAATTATTTTATTCCTATCGACGCTCTGTGCATCAAAAAGAAGCGGATTACGGGCGTTTAATTTCCGCCATCAGACTATAGTTTCAACACGGCGCCGGGGTTCATAATTCCTTTGGGATCTAAAGCGTTCTTAATCATCCGCATCGCCTTGATTTTGCTCGGATCAGAGTATTTCTCGAGATCATCAACTTTCAAACGCCCCACACCGTGCTCCGCCGATATTGAGCCTTCATAACGATCGACCAAATCGTGGATCACCTCTTTTACCTTTGATCTCAGTGGATTGTAGTCTTTGCGGTCTTTTCCCATGGCTGGAAAAACATTATAATGCAAATTCCCATCTCCCAAATGCCCGAAACAATTCACGCGCATATCACCTAGCTTTCCAATCTCTTGTATCCCCTGAGAAATAAAATCAGGCAAAGAAGAGAGCGGGATGGAAACATCATGTGAGCTAATGGAGCCGATGCGTTTATTGGCCTGTGGGATGCTCTCCCTGAGCCTCCAAAACTCATCTTGCTGCGCCCGCGACTGCGCGAGCACCCCATCCTTTACCAACCCCAACTCCAAAGCGCGCTCAAAAATCTTTAAAAGTCGCGCTTGTGCAATTTGGCTATCATCACCAGACGCACAAAAACCAGTATCAATCAAGACAGACCAAGCAGGCGCTTTCCGAAAGGGCGGCTTTAAATCCGGCATTGTTTCTTGAAGAAACTTGAAACTCATTCCTGAAATCAGTTCAAAAGCCGAAATTGCTTCTCCAACATAATCACGCGCCAATTCTAGCAACTCAAGCGCGGCTTTTGGCGAAGGCACTTGCAAAAAAGCAACCGCCTGAGAGGTAATCTGTGGGAAAAGTCGCAAACTAGCCGCAGTGATAATACCAAGGCTGCCTTCAGATCCAATGAGCAAATTGCGAATGTCATAGCCCGTATTATCTTTGCGAAGGCGCTTTAAGCCATTAAAAATCGAACCATCGGGCAAAACAGCCTCAATCCCCAAACATAAATCTCGCGCATTACCATAGCGCAGCACATTAAGCCCGCCCGCATTGGTCGCCAAATTACCGCCAATTTGACAAGAGCCCTCTGAGGCAAGAGAAAGCGGGAAGAGCCTATTTTCAGCTATGGCTGCCTCATGCAGATTGGCAAGAATGGCACCTGCTTGTGCAATCATAACATTTTCAGACGGATAAACACCTTCAATGCGGTTCATCCGCTCAAGCGATACGATCAAAGGGATCGGCCCCTCATGCGCCACTTGCCCAAGTACAAGGCCTGTAGAGCCTGCTAAAGGCACAATCCCCACATCCGCCTCATGACACAGTTTGACAATTGCAGACACTTCTTTCGTATCTTTAGGGCAAGCCACAACATAACCTTTCCCAACAAACCGCCCCCTTGGATCATCCAATTCACCCGCCTTAACAGCGCGCAGCGATTTCTCACAAACATGCCCCTTTAACATATTATAAAAATCATCATTAAAGGAATTGAGCATGATTATACCTCACAAAGGGCAAGAATTTTTTGGCAAGAATTCAAATTTCTTGCGGTCAAATGCTGGGCATTAAAATATCTATCATAAGCACGCATTGCTTTCGAACGCCCTGCTCCATTGGGTGCATGCAGATAGAAAAAATTATTAATCAATTCTGCGCGCTCACCAGCTAGGCAGTATTGTTGAAACGAAATGCTATCAAATGAAAGCACCTCATTTGAAAAGATAATATGTATATTTTTAGGCTCAATATCATCGTCTTGAAACGGGTTACACAAGATCGCTTCTCGCAGATCTTTTGGCCTGAGCAGCAAAGGAACACGCTCCAACTCAAATGAATCACGAAGAATATCTGCAATGATTTTTGTCACACGATCCGCACTTAAGGCCGTTTTCAAAATGATATTGCCAGATTGGATGTAGGTTCTCACATCTTCGAAACCATGTTGCGATAAAATATCCCTCAAAGCTGCCATAGGCAATTTGCCCGTTCCTGAGACGTTAATCGCTTTCAAAAGCACGATCCATTCCTGCATGCGCCCTCCCCCTAAAATGTGCGGCACATAATTTTATCTTATATCTGTGCGCCCGCGCCGATCGCCGCGCAATAATGCATAAAGCACATGGCTTCGCCAGCGGCCGTTGATTTGCAAATAAGACTGTGCGACACCCTCATATTTAAATCCAGCCTTTTCAAGCACACCTCGAGACGGCGTATTTTCGGGCAAGCAAGCCGCTTCTAATCGACTGATATCCATCTGTACGAAGGCGAAATGCGATGCAGCCCTCAAGGCCTCAAACATATAGCCTTGGCGCGCAAAAGGCGCTCCGATCCAATATCCTAAGGTTGCCGATTGCGAAGGGCCTCGATGAATATTATCAAGCGTCAGCCCCCCAATAACGGCCTGATCATGGCGCCTTATAAGAAATAAGGGCAGCGCTGAATCGCGTTTTACGGAAAGTTTCGCGGCAGAGACTCTATCTTTAAAAGCTTTTCGAGATTTATAATCTTCTGCCCACATAGGCTCCCATTGTTGCAAGAAGCCTATGCTTTGTGTTCGTAGATCCGTCCACTGACGAAAATCTGAGCTTTCAGGCAAGCGCAATTGCATGCGTTCTGTCTCAATTAAAATTTTCGCAGAAGACCAAATCATTAAGCAGACAATCTTGCTTGCAGCGCTGCGAGCTCAGGCGCCTCTTTCACAGGGCCATAAAGCGCAAGGGATACTTTCGCTTGCTGCAGATGAGAGAGGAAGTTTTGCACGTTTTCTAGGCTGACAGCATCGATTTTGCCAACAGTCTCAGAAAGATCCGGCACACGCCCCCAAATACCAATCATGCGCGCATTGCGCTCAGCACGCGAAGACGGGCTTTCAAGCCCCATCAACATACCCGCTTTGATTTGAGCTCTAGCACGGTCAACTTCAGCCTTTTGCATCAGATCCGCAGAACGGGCGATTTCATCAAATGTTAATTCTGATAGCGCCGCAATATCATCGCCAGATGTACCGGCATAAATCGTTGTCGTCCCCGCATCGCCATAGGCCACAGATTGCGCATAGATCGTATAACACAGCCCATGCTTTTCCCTAATCTCTTGGAAAAGGCGCGATGACATGCCGCCACCCAGAGCCGTTGTCGCGGTTTGGGCAATGTAGATATCCTCGTCGCGGTATCCCGGCCCTTCAAAAGACAATGCAAAATGCGCTTGTTCAAGATCTTTGACCTTGCGGTATTCACCGCCTTTAAATTGAGCAGGCTCAACAATTCTCTCGCCGCTTGGCTTCAAGTGACCAAAGAGCGCTTCAGCTTCTTTGATGAGTTGATCATGATCAATATTACCAGCTGCAGAAAGCACCATGCGATCTGGGCTATACTGCTCTTTTACAAAGCCAGAAAGATCTTCTCGCGAGAAGGATTTCACACGCTCAGCCGGCCCTAAAATTGTACGCCCCAAAGCTTGCTCTGGATAGCTAACTTCTTGCAGCCAATCAAAAATCACATCATCAGGCGTATCTTGCGCTTGTCCGATTTCAGATAAAATCACACCCCGCTCTGTTTCAATCTCTTTTGGATCAAAGACAGGATTTAAGACAATATCCCCCAAAACATCCAAGGCTAGAGACACATCTTCTTTCAAGACACGCGCATAATATGCCGTTGCTTCTCGCGATGTATAAGCATTCAGATAACCGCCAACATTCTCAAGAGCTTGAGCGATTTCTAAAGAGCTGCGCTTTTCAGTCCCCTTAAACGCCATATGCTCAAGAAAATGCGCGATGCCATTTTGTTCAACACGCTCATGACGCGCCCCCGCCATAATCCAAACGCCAATTGCAGCGCTTTCAAGCGTATCTTGACGTTCTGTGACAATGCGAAAGCCGTTTGATAGTGTATGTAATTTTACGCTCACGCCAAACGCTCCTTGATAAGGGATTTCAAGCCTTCTAAGTCATTTGCAACAACCGAAAAGCGCTCCTCACGATCAAAGAGATCGCTCATGCGTGCCGGCAAATCAGGATGGATACCACAGGCCTCTTGCACAGCTGCAGGGAATTTGGCTGGGTGAGCTGTGGCCAAAGTCACCATAACAGTCTCTTGAATATTTTCATCCGCAACTTTCACACCAATCGCAGAATGCGGACAAAGAACTTCACCCGTCTTCTCATAATATGCAGCGATTGTTTGAGATGTTTCTTCTTCGCTCGCGCGCCCAGAAGAGAAATGCGTATTTAACGCCTGCATAGCTTCATCGGATACTTTGAATTCGCCCGATTTCAAATCAGCCATCAAATCAGATATCACAGACCCATCTCGCCCATAAGCATCAAATAGCGCCCGTTCGAAATTGGATGAAATCTGGATATCCATCGATGGCGAAATTGAAGGCACAACCCCTTGTTTCGTATAGGCGCCTGTCGCCATGGTACGGTGCAAAATGTCGTTTTGATTGGTCGCGATCACAAGGCGATCAATCGGCAGACCCATTTTTTTGGCAATATAACCAGCAAAAATATCACCAAAATTGCCTGTAGGCACTGTAAATGAGACTTTGCGATTAGGAGCGCCAAGCGCAACAGCAGATGAGAAGTAATATACAACCTGCGCCAAGACGCGTGCCCAGTTGATTGAGTTCACCGCTGCGAGTTTCACATGATCACGGAATTCAATATCTGCAAACATATCTTTCAATGCGCCTTGGCAATCATCAAAATCACCTTGTACAGCTAGCGCATGAACATTGGATTCACTTGGTGTACTCATCTGACGACGCTGCACATCCGAGACGCGCCCATGAGGGAAAAGGATAAATACATCCACATTATTCAAGCCTTTGAAAGCTTCAATAGCCGCTGATCCTGTATCTCCAGATGTGGCACCAACAATCGTCACACGTTTACCAGAGCGCGAAAGAGACGCTTGGAAAAGCTGCCCAATAAGCTGCATCGCGAAATCTTTGAAGGCAAGTGTTGGACCATGAAACAACTCAAGCAGGAAATGATTATCCCCAATTTGCACCATAGGAGCGCGGGCAATATGGCCAAAATTCGCATAAGCTTTTTTGATAATGCCTTTGAACTCATCATCGGTGAAAGCCTCGCCAATGAAAGGCTTCATTATTTTAAAGGCAATATCTTCATATGAAAGGCCATTTAAGCTCGCAATTTCTTCATGCGTGAGCGTTGGGATCGTCTCAGGCACATAAAGGCCGCCAT
Organism: uncultured Celeribacter sp.; assembly: GCA_938008015.1. Classification (GTDB taxonomy): domain Bacteria; phylum Pseudomonadota; class Alphaproteobacteria; order Rhodobacterales; family Rhodobacteraceae; genus Celeribacter. Next base: position 18,188 of record CALLMA010000137.1, on the reverse strand, counting down.
CTGAGGCAAGGCCTGTGAGCATTGCTTCTTCAAAAGAGAGTTCAGGCGCTTGGCCACGTGTTGAAATATATTTCATTTTTCGTCACTTTTCTGTCTATTCGCGCTCCTAATACGCCACAGCAGCACGCTTGTCATCCCAAACCATATCCCAGCAAATAAAAACCACTGAATTGCATATGCGAGATGATTATTGGGTATATTATCACTGCTCACTGGCAGCGGTAAAATTTGATCGGATGTCGTCGTTTTTGCGACGATTAAAATCGGTTCAGTGCCTAAATGTTTGGCCATCTTGCCCACATCGCGGGCATACCATTCATTGAGCGCGATATCATCATCAGGAATGGAAGGGCCGCGTTCATCGGGCCAATGCAAATTGCCAATCACCTCACCCGCCCCAAGATTGCGCTTCTTATCTTTATCCTCTGAGCGAATGAAGCCTCGATCGAGAAGCACGTCTCTTCCATCCTCAAGCCTAAATGGCGCGATGATCCGGAACCCTGCGCCCTGAGAGCGCGTGGACACCAAGACATTGATCTCACCATCAAGTATCTCACCACGCACAACGACAGGCAGATATTCTTGGCTTTCAGAGTCTGGTACCATAGGCAATTCGATAGGTTCTTGCTCGAAAAAAGCTTCAATCTTTTGTATTTCAGTCTCTTTTTCCGGAATACGCGATAATTGCCAAAACCCTAATTTCAGCAAGATGACCAGTCCAAGAACTGCGATGATGACGCTGAGCCAAAAACGACGATCCATAATAAACTTTCATTCGTTAGTCATACAAAAAGGCGCTCAAAGAAGCGCCTTTCTATTATTGTCATGAGTACTGATATTCAATCAGTGCTTGATCTGAGCTTATTGCCCCCAGATGTAGACAGCAACAAATAAGAAAAGCCAAACAACATCTACGAAGTGCCAGTACCATGCCGCTGCTTCAAACCCAACATGCTGCTCAGGTGTGAAAGCGCCTGCTCGTGCACGGAAAAGGCAGATAAGCAAAAAGATTGTTCCGATAAGAACGTGGAAACCATGGAAACCTGTTGCCATGAAGAATGTGCCGAAGAACACATCGCCACCGAATGTATAGCCTTCATGTACAAGCAGCTCATAATATTCGTAAGCTTGAAATAATGTAAATACGACACCGAAGAGAACACCACCCGCAAGACCGGCAACAATGTCTTTTCTAATATTGCCATGTACAAGTGCGTGGTGTGCCCATGTCACAAAACAACCAGAGATGAGCAACAAGAGTGTATTCATCAAAGGCAAGTGGAAAGCATCAATCGCATGGATTGAAGGCTCTTGATATTCAGTGCCAGCATATTCATGCATTGGGTACATGGTCGTTTTGAAAAAGGCCCAGAACCATGCCACGAAGAACATAACTTCCGACATGATGAACATGATCACGCCGTACCGCAGACCAATGCGCACAACTGGCGTATGATCGCCCATGTTGCTTTCTTTGATCGCTTCAGCCCACCAAGTCCACATCATAAAGAGAACACCAGCCAGCCCGATTAAGAAAATGAATGGAGTGCCTTTTGCCATCCACATCACAGCGCCATAAAGCATAATAAAAGCTGCAATGCTGCTGAGAAGAGGTTTCAATGAAGGCGGTAGGATATGATAATCGTGGTTCTTTACGTGCGCCATGGAAGCTATTTCCCTACGGGTTGTGTTGTTTCTTAGCGATTTTACTCTCAAAATCAGTCAATCGCGTTTATATTTATGCTACATAATCTAGTTTAAAGATTTTGCCAATCTGGTTTTTAATCAAATTATGAAGGCAAATCTATTTCATGAAAAGTATAACCTAAAGTGATACGATTTACATGCTTAGAATCAATGTCATCGCGAATCTCAGGATCAACATAGAAGGTGACGGGCATTAAAACGCGTTCGCCTGGCTGCAAAACTTGCTCTTCAAAGCAAAAGCAATCGATCTTCGTGAAATACCCGCCTGCTTCATAGGGGGCAACATTGAAGGATGCACTGCCAGCGATAGGACGATCTGTCGGATTATACGCTTCATAAAAGGCAAGCCCTGTTTCGCCGATGCGCAGGTCCATTTTATTTTCAACCGGCTTGAATTCCCAAGGCATGCCAGCGTCTTTTGACGCTAAAAAACGGACTGTGACAGTCTCATCAAGGATAATATCAGATCCATCTGTGGAGACACTTGGTGTTCCACCGAATCCTGTGACTCTGCAAAACCATGTATAAAACGGGACCGAAGCCCATGCTAAAGCGCCCATAGTTAATACAACGCTACTCAGCTGAACAACTGTTTTTTGTGTTGGCGAAAGCGCCGCGAATTTGGCTCTTAAGCTTTTCATCATCTGACCTCTTCTTTTGGAGGAATACGCGGCGCAGGTGTAAACTTACCTGAAGATGATTGTGCTTCCAAAGCGCGCTGCTCTGCTTGCGCCGCACGTTGCGCTGGAATTTCAACTGCAATTTTAATCATAGACAGCACAAGCACCATCACGACAAAACCACCAAGACAAAAACCCAAACCAACATTGCGCGATTTGCGCGTTTCGTGGCGTTCCGAGAGTTGCGTTATAGCCATTACAGAGGTCCTCCAATTCCGAATATTATCAGTATTTTATCGACAAGAAGCGCTAAGAAATGCGCAAAAAGGTACAAAAGCGATAATTTGAAAAAACGTCTTTCGACAGCATAATCATCTGCTTCAGCTTCTGATTCGTCGCGGCGAATGATCTGAACGGCTCCAAGCATGAACCATATATTCAGCACGACAGCCACGATGAGATAAGCCCAACCCGCGATTGGCGTGAAGGCGACCCAAAGCGCTGTAAGAGCTAAAACAGCTGTATAAACAAGGATGTGAACACGCGTGGTTCGTTTTCCATGTGTGACTGTAAGCATTGGCACTTTCGCTGCATCATAATCAGAATTCATGAATAAAGCCAAAGCCCAAAAATGCGGCGGCGTCCACATAAAAATCAACAAGAAAAGTAACGTTGACGTGAGCGTCACATCTCCCGTTACAGCAGCCCATCCAATCATTGGAGGAAAGGCCCCAGCAGCGCCACCGATGACGATATTTTGTGGCGTCGAACGCTTCAACCACATGGTATAAATCACCGCATAGAAGAAGATCGTAAAGGCCAACAGGCCGGCTGCGAGCCAGTTCGTCGCCAAACCAAGCATCATCACAGAGAAGAAAGAAAGCGCCAAACCAACATATAATGCTTCACCAGCCGTGACTTTTCCTGTTGGAATGGGGCGGCCCTTTGTGCGCTTCATGATTCGATCAATATCCGCATCATACCACATATTCAAAGCACCCGATGCGCCGCCACCAATTGCAATGCATAACACTGCAAAGAAGGCAATGAAGGGATGAATTGGCCCTGCAAGGCCACCAGGAGCAACGACAACTCCGACAAAAGCCGTAAAGACAACAAGCGACATCACTCGAGGCTTTAACAAGCTCACATAATCGCTAAACTCAGCTTCTTTTGGTTCATCAATCTGGGATATATCAGTCATAGTACTTTACAGGTCTATTTAATCTGCATGCTTTATACAGAAAATAGGGAGCTTAATCACTCCCTATTTTGAATATGGTTATCAATTTTTGACAGTTTTTATCGCTTAGTTAGCGAGTGCGATTTGAACTGCTGCAGGTGCTACTTCAACAGAAGCATAATCTTCTTTTGCTTCTAGCAACCAAGCATCATACTCTTCTTGGCTGACGACTTTCACAGTAATCGGCATATATGCGTGATCCTTGCCGCAAAGCTCTGAACACTGGCCAAAGTAAATGCCTTCACGCTCAGCTTTGAACCAAAGCTCTGCAACACGACCTGGAACCGCATCTTGCTTCACGCCAAAGGCTGGGATTGTCCAAGAATGGATCACATCAGCACCTGTGACACCCATAACGATAGTTTTATTTACAGGCACAACAATCTGAGTATCTGTCGCCAAAAGCCATTCATCTCTTGAATAACCTGCATCAACAAGCTGCTGCTCAGTTTCTTCTGTTAGCATATAGTTACCACCAGTTGCAGGCTGACCGATCATATAGCTATCGAAGGCGAAACCTTCATCCACATATTCATAACCCCAATACCACTGGTATCCTGTCACTTTGATATAAACATCGCCATCAGGAATTTCTTGCTGCTTCCAGAGCACTGGTAGAGAGAAAGCGCCAATCACAACGAGAATTAGAATCGGGATCAATGTCCAAGCAATTTCGATTGGCGTGTTGTGAGAGAATGTTGCAGGTGTTTTATTCGCTTTCGCATTATGGCGGATGATAACCCAAAGCATAAGGGCTGCAACGAAAGCAACGATCACAAAGCAAAGGATCGTTAGAAAGCCGTTAAGCCATACGATCTCTTGCATCAATTCAGTGACAGCAGGTTGAAAACCAATTGCACCATCGACTGGCGCGCCTACTATTTCATCAGAAGCGCTTTGCGCAAAAGCTGCTTTTGCTCCGAACAAGCTCAAAGCAGGTGCCAAAAGGCTAAAAAATTTGGACTTAGAAAACATATGATTTTCCCATTCAATTCGTGGCTGAGCTTTAGAAATGCGGCCAAACGCATCCAAAACCCTTGCTTCTTACCAACTATACAAATTCGCGTTTCACATTACCTTAATAAATCAAAACAAAATGAAAGCATAGCAGCAAGATTTGGCCTGTTTATGACTTTTTTTGAGGGTGTTTTTCAAGCCTAATATTACACAAAGTTAGAAGAATTATTCCTCACAGCAAAATATAAGACCACTTAAAACCGTCCCACGCCATTTGATTTTTCCCAAACCGAGGCCAGCCTTCAAGAGTTTGGGTAAAAAATTGCCCGCGAAAGATAAAGTCTTTGCGGGCAATTCAATTCATTTTGTGATGAACTCTTAGTCGAGCTGACGTGCAATCTCTTCACGTTCAAAAATCTCGATAACATCACCAGGACGGATATCATCATATTTTTCGAACGCCATGCCGCATTCTTGGCCTGAAATCACTTCTTTCACTTCATCTTTAAAGCGCTTGAGTGTTTTCAAAGTTCCTTCGTGGATCACAACGTTGTCACGCAGCAAGCGCACACCAGCAGAACGACGTGCAACGCCTTCGGTGACCAAGCAACCTGCAACTTTACCCACATTAGAAACCTTGAAGACTTCGCGGATTTCAGAGTAACCGATGAATTTCTCACGAACTTCAGCAGAAAGGAGACCAGAGGCCGCCGCTTTCACATCATTCACAAGATCATAAATGACCGAGTAGTAACGAAGCTCAACGCCTTTTTGGTTTGCAGAATTGCGCGCGGATGCATTCGCACGAACGTTAAAGCCGATGACTGGAGCACCTGATGCTTCAGCAAGACCAACATCCGTTTCAGTAATCGCACCAACGCCACTGTGCAGAACGCGCACGCGAACTTCATCATTGCCGATTTTCTCAACCGCTTGAATAATCGCTTCAGCCGAACCTTGCACATCTGCTTTCATCAAAATTGGAAGCTCAACAACATCTTGGTCGGCTTTCGCTTTTGCTAAGAGCTGATCCAATGTCGTCGCAGCACCAGCAGCTGCACGTTTATCTTTTGCAGCTTGCAAACGATATTCCGCGATTTCACGCGCTTGCGCTTCTGTTTCAACAACATTCAGCACATCACCCGCTTCTGGCGTCCCATTCAGACCAAGAACCTCAACAGGAACAGAAGGCCCTGCTTCTTTCACGCGCTCGCCTTTATCATTGATGAGTGCGCGAACCTTGCCCGACTGCTCGCCAACAACAAAAATATCACCCGTTTTAAGCGTCCCGTTTTGAACAAGCACAGTTGCGACTGGACCGCGGCCCACATCGAGCTGAGCTTCAATCACAGCGCCTTCAGCAACACGATCATGATTCGCCTTCAGTTCAAGAATTTCTGCTTGAAGCGCAATCGCCTCAAGAAGTTCATCAAGGCCAGCGCCTGTTTTCGCTGAAACTTCAACATCTTGAACGTCGCCAGACATGGCTTCAACAATCACTTCATGCTGAAGCAATTCAGCGCGCACTTTGTTGATATCTGCATCTGGTTTATCACATTTGTTGATCGCAACGATCATTGGCACTTCCGCGGCTTTCGCATGCGAAATCGCCTCGATTGTTTGCGGCATGACACTATCGTCAGCAGCAACAACCAAGATCACGATATCCGTCACTTGAGCACCACGCGAACGCATGGATGTGAAAGCGGCGTGACCCGGCGTATCTAAGAAAGACAAGACAGCCCCAGAATCAGTTTTAACCTGATACGCACCAATGTGCTGCGTGATACCGCCCGCTTCACCTGTTGTTACAGATGTCTTACGAATCGCATCCAGCAAGGATGTTTTACCGTGGTCAACGTGGCCCATGATCGTGATGACTGGCGGACGCCCTTTAAGAGACTTCGGATCATCCTCAATCGTCTGGATCACATCTTCAACATCAGAATCAGATACACGTAGAATTTTATGACCAAATTCTTCGATAATCAGCTCAGCAGTATCGGCATCAATAGATTGGTTTTGCGTGACCATCATACCCATTTTCATGAGTGATTTCACAACATCTGCAACGCGCTCCGCCATACGGTTTGCAAGCTCTGAAACAACGATCATTTCAGGCACTTGAACATCACGTACAATTTTTTCGCGCGATTGATCTTCGCCCATCGCCTTTTGACGCAGACGTTCTTGCTTACGCTTCATAGCTGCAACAGAACGCTGACGTCCGCCTTCACCACCAGAGAGCGCTTGATTCAAGGTCAACTTACCAGAGCGACGGCTATCGCCACCACCTTTGCCACGTGAATTGCGGTTTTCTTGTTCGCGATCCGTCTTGCGAGGTGTCGCTTGTGCCGAACGTGTTGGGCGATCTTGCTGTTGCTTTTGAAGCGCTGCTTGAGCGGCAGCTGGATCGTCATTTTCAGCAGCAGGTTTTACCTTCTTAGGAGCAGGTTTTGGCTTGTCAGCCTTTTTCTTTGCTTCTATTTCAGCAAGCTTTTTGCGCTCTGCTTCTTCTTTTTTAGCAACAAGCGCCTCTTCGCGTTCTTTTTCAAGGCGCGCTTTTTCTTCGATTTCAGCACGACGACGCTTACGCTCTTCTTCACGCTCTTTTTCTTCAGCTGCACGACGCTCATTATCAGCCGCTTCTGCTGCTTTCGCAGCCTGAAGCGCCTTCATACGGCGTTCCATTTCAGCATCAGAAATGCCGCCTGGGCGCTTAGATCCAGCAGCTTTTGAACCGCCTTGATACTTTTTAGCGCCGCCGCCAGTAGCCGCTGATTTTGCAGCGCTTGGTTTCGGGACAACAACTCGCTTGCGCTTTGTCTCGACTACGACACTCTTTGTTCGTCCATGCGAAAAGCTCTGCTTAACAGAACCCGCTCCACCCCGAATGCCTAGGGTTTTTTTGCCATCATTGTCGCTCATTTCGTCGTCTTACCCTTCCCAGTGGAGCGTTCTCCACCGTCTTCGTTTCGCATTCCCTGCAATCTTGTGGCATCCGCAATAATGCGAGATGCCAAACCTCTTCCAGTTAATGCGCCATGTATCACAGTTTCACGTCCAAAAGCCAAACCTAATTCACCTGAGGTTAAATGGCCAAACCATCGCCCTCCTTCTGGTGTCCAAAGTTTACCTTTTCCACGCTCTGACCCGTCGCTGGCTTGCAAAAGCACTTTTGCATGCCCATCCGCGAGCCAACCTTTTACTTTCTCAAATCCGCAAACAGCATCACCAGCTTTTCGCCCTAAAGAGATCAAATGGACCACGCGTTTAGCGAGACCTTTTTCAAGAAGATCTACTAAATCATCCGGAATGACGATCTGCTCACGTGCCGCTTTTGCAAAAAGCTTTTTCGACAAAGCTTCCTCAATAGCAGACCGCGTAGAACTCACCCAAATTCCACGACCTGGCAATTTCTCTGCCAAGTCTGGAACAAGTAGCCCATCAGGCGCGATGACAAAACGAATGAGCCCACTGCGTGGCTCAGCCTCGCGCGTTACAATGCATCTGCGCATTGCCTCATCTGTTTTCTTATTTAATCCACCGCGACTCATTGATTTCTTTCACACTCCAAAATGTTATGCTTGTTCTTCGCTGGCATCAGCATCCGCTTCTTGCTCGTCTTCACTTGCAAGATCAGCTGGATCAACCCAACCAAGCTGGATACGCGCCGTCATGACGAAGGCTTGTGCATCTTCCAAAGACACAGCAAATTTCTCTAAGAGACCATCATCTTTCACGCGCTCGCCATCAACGACAGTCCAACCGCCAGCAAGTTCCCAATCAGCACATGTCGCGAAGTCTTCAAGTGTTTTCACACCATCTTCCGCTAAAGCTTCAACCATTTGAGGCGTCAAGCCATCAAAATCGAAGAGGCTATCGTCTGCACCAAGGGCACGGGCATTTTCAATCGCTTTGGTATTCGCTGCTTCAAGCACATCACGCGCACGCGCTTGTAATTCACCTGCAGTCGCTTCATCCACACCGTCAATGACCAGAAGCTCATCAAGCTCAACATAAGCAACTTCTTCAAGATTCGTGAACCCTTCAGAAACCAACAATTGCGCAAAGAACTCATCGAGATCAAGGTTATCAATGAAGAGCTGTGTGCGCGCTGCAAATTCAGCTTGGCGACGCTCAGACTCTTCACTCTCAGTCATGATATCGATATCGAGGCTTGTCAATTGAGAGGCAAGACGCACGTTTTGACCACGGCGACCAATCGCAAGTGACAGCTGCTCATCTGGTACAACCACTTCGATTTTACCCGCATCATCGTCGAGAACAACTTTGGAAACTTCCGCAGGCTGCAATGCGTTCACGAGGAAAGTTGGTGCATCTTCATTCCAAGGAATAATATCCACTTTCTCACCCTGAAGCTCATTCACAACAGCTTGCACACGAGAACCACGCATACCCACACAAGCGCCCACTGGATCAATCGAGTTATCATATGAAATAACAGCGATTTTCGCACGAGAACCTGGATCACGAGAAACAGCTTTGATCTCAATCACGCCTTCATAAATTTCAGGCACTTCCATTTTGAAAAGCTCTGCCATAAATTCAGGTGCAGTCCGCGACAAGAAGACCTGTGGCCCACGTGCTTCACGGCGTACATCTTTGATATAGCAGCGGATGCGATCATTCGGGCGATAAGATTCACGGCCGATTTTCTCATTACGGCGCAAAATGCCTTCACCGCGACCAATATCAACAATCACATTGCCATATTCTTCGCGTTTCACAACACCATTGATAATCGTATTCGCGCGATCTTTGAATTCATCATACTGACGATCACGCTCAGCTTCGCGCACTTTTTGCAAAATAACCTGCTTAGCAGATTGCGCAGCGATACGACCAAGCTCCACAGGAGGAACCTCATCTTTAATTTCACTGCCCACTTCAGGATCAGCAATATATTGTTTCGCTTGTTCAACTGTTAATTCAGCTTGATAATTCTCAAGCTCTTCATCAGCGACCACAGTACGAATGCGCATAAATGTCGCACGGCCTGTCTTGCGATCGATTGAAACGCGAATATCCATTTCAGAACCGTAGCGCGACTTCGCAGCACGCGCCAAAGATTCTTCCATCGCCTCGATCACAAGAGATGGGTCGATCATTTTCTCACGAGCTACAGCTTCGGCTGTCTGCAAAAGCTCTAACTGATTGGCGGAGGTAATTGCCATTGACTGAAGTCCCCTCTTATTTATCGACCGAGTCGGACTCGGCTTGGTCTAAATTTATTGTTTCATCTAATTGAGTTTCATCAATTGCGCCAGAGGCTTTCCGCTGACGCAGCATTTCTTTGATTAACTCATCGGTCAAAACGAGCTTTGCATCTGACAGCCAGTCAAAATTCAGCCCGATTGTGATTTCTTCGCCTTGATTATCCATCGTCAGCAAGACGTCATTCTCTTCAATGCCCGCTAATACACCTTTAAAGCGACGCTGACCATCAATCATTTCAGTCGTCTCAATTTTGACTTCATAACCTTCAAATGTCGCAAAGTCTTTTAAGCGCGTTAAGGGGCGATCAATACCAGGGCTTGAGACTTCAAGCGTGTATTCATCCTCGATCGGATCTTCCACATCAAGCACAGCCGAAACTGCGGTTGAAATTTCTGCACATTCATCGACTTCGACCCCGCCTTGAGGGCGCTCTGCCATAATCTGCAGCGTCTTTGATTTCGCCGAAGACATAAGTCTAACACGGACAAGCTCAAAGCCCATTCCTTCGATAACTGGCGTGATGATCTCAGCCATTCTTTGATCGATCGCCGTCTTTGCAATCAGCTCAGACATATCCCATTCTACCTTCTCTTTACGCCTCGACTATCAATAAGCAAGGCCAAATCTCTCTTTTTATACCCATGATTTAAAGCATAAAAAAACGGGCCTGCAGCCCGTTGTCATGTTCCGGTGGAACCTTTGAAACTTTCAAAAGCGCCGCTGTTAAAAAGCTTATACATTCTTATTTCACAAAACACAACCCCATCGCGTTTTGCGCAAGAATATAAAGTGATCATGCCAACCAGCCCCACAAAGACGATGACATCCCCTTCACCCTCTCTTGAGATCATCCATTTGCGCCACCAGCGCCTGCGCAATTGCACGTTCAGAAACAGCATGCCCTGCCTTCCCTACCATAATCAGCCGCCCGTCATCCCAAGCGCTTACCAAGTCATAGGCAGATTTTGGGGGGCAAATGAGATCATATCTCCCTTGCACAACAACACCCTTTATATGCTGAATCTTATGCATATTTTTTAAAATTTCTTGCTCCGCCGACAAGAAGAGGCGGTTTTTAAAATAATGCGCTTCTAAGCGAGCAAAAGCATGCGCTTGTTCAGAGTTCGGCGCGCCCAGACGTCCAACCGTTTCTATACTTGCCAAGGCATTTTCCCAGCCATACCACAATTGCGCATATTCTACTTCTGTCGTCTTATCGCCACAAAAGAGCCTTGCGTGATAGGCCGAAATCAAATCATGCCGCTCGTTTTTTGGAATAGCTTCTGAAAATTCTTGCCAGAGCTCAGGCCAAAAACGACCTGCACCCCCACCATAGAACCACTCAAGCTCTTCTTCTCTGCCTAAAAACACCCCACGCAAGACAAGCGCGGAGACAATTTGAGGATATGCTTGAGCATAGATCAGCCCTAATGTCGCCCCCCAGCTCCCACCGAACACAATCCAGCGATCAATACCCAAAAAATCTCGTATCTTTTCTATATCACGCACTAAATCCCATGTTGTATTGCGCTCCACACAAGAAAAGGGCTTGGAGTGGCCGCAACCGCGTTGGTCGAAAAGGATAATGCGATAGTGCTGCGGATCAAAAAAGCGGCGCATAAATGGGCTTGAGCCCCCTCCAGGCCCCCCATGAAAGACGACAACAGGCTCCCCATTAGGATCGCCACTTTGCTCAATATAGATTTCATGCCCATCGCCAACATCAAGCAACAACATAGAATATGGCGAAATGGGTGGATAAAGTTGCTCAAAGGGCTTTTGGGGGGCTGCTAATTTATCCATAATGATCCTATACATAGCGAAACACACTCTTCGCGCAAAACCGCGCGCGACTCGCCAACAATTGAGCATAAGGAAGCCCATCATGCAAACCACTCAAGGAACAATCGACAAAAATGAGGTGGCAAAGTTTGAAGCTATGGCCGCGGAATGGTGGGACCCAAATGGAAAATTCAAGCCGCTGCATATGCTAAACCCTTGCCGGCTGGACTATATCACATCTCAAATCGCGGCTGAATACGATCGCGATTTAAAAGCACCTGCCCCCTTCAAAGGCCTGCGCATCCTAGATATCGGCTGCGGCGGGGGGTTGCTGTGCGAACCAATGGCGCGCCTTGGGGCGACTGTCGTTGGGGCCGATGCTGCCGCGGGCAATCTCCCCGTCGCCAAACTCCACGCCGAACAAGCCGGGTTGGAAATAGATTACCGGCACACAACCGCCGAAGATCTTGCCGCCTCAGGAGAAAAATTCGACATTGTGTTGAATATGGAGGTGATCGAGCATGTCGCCAACCCTCAAACTTATCTCAATGCGTGCCACACCCTTCTCAAAGACGGCGGCATGATGATCGCTTCAACAATCAATCGCAATAAGAAAAGCTACATGATGGCGATCATTGGCGCAGAAGTTATCATGAGATGGCTGCCAAAGGGCACGCATGAATGGTCTAAATTTATTACGCCTGACGAACTTTATACATTCATTGAAAATTCAGACTTACGCCCTGTCGACAGAAAAGGATTCGTTTTCAATCCTATTTTGTGGAGCTGGTCCATTTCTGCTAAAGATCTATCTGTGAATTACGTCACGACATCTATAAAATAGATAAATAAAAACCGCGCTATGCACGATAGCGCGGTTTTAAATTTTGCTTCTGTGAGATCAAATTTTAATTGATCGTTTTCGCAAGCTTTGAAATCGATCCACCTGCTTTATCAAGCAAAGCCCCAATTTCTGCTCTCTCGGATTTTAAAAGCGAGATCCCTTCGATTTGAAGGTCAATAAACTTCTCAGATTTTTGATGCACAATAAAGGCGATCTCTAATGATGATTGGCCTTTCAAATGGGCCGTGGATCGAACCTCATAGATCGATCCCCGATTTGAAACAGATGCCACTACAATACGCGCCCCAACAAATTCGTTAAACCGAGAACCGTATTTTTGCGTCAAATAGCCTTTGAAGGCTTTCGTAAAGGCATTCAAATCAGAACGAGACGCTGAGCGCGCTGGAGGCCCAAGAACAGAACGCCCGATGGCATTCACATCTGCGTATTTATCTAAGATTTTGCCAAAATCCTTAATGATCACATTCTTAGATTTTCCAGAATTGATAATCGCATTGATATCACGAACCGCATTGGAAATCAGTTTTTCCGCATCAGAAGCCGCAAATGCCGCTGCCATATTCGGAACAAACGCCATGCTGGCAGAGACCCCTAAAATACCTGCTAGGAAAGCGCGGCGATGAGAGTGATGGTTATTCATAGAAATCCTCATATAGATCGAAATCTTCATCTTGAGTGCTCTCAGCACTCTGCGAAATGGCTCCTGATTGAGCCAAGGCAAAACGACGACGATCCAAAGCAGAAAGCCGAAGCTGGGAATATCCATCAGCGCTCTCATAGAGAACATCATCAATGATGCCAGAAAATTCATAGCGCGTATTCACGAGATCGGTCGCTTTAGCAGCAGATACGGCATAGGATTCAGGTATATCAACAAGCTGACCGACTGGATCAATCACCCAATCAACGATCATGCCGAGCCCATCTCTCTCAGTCGTCGCCCCATATAGCGGCAAGACCATATAATTCCCTTCAGTCACACCCCAGCGCGCCAACGTTTCACCAAAATCAGCATCGCGCTCTTCAAGCCCAATTTTTGTTGCAACATCAAACAAACCTGCAACACCAACGGTCGCATTGAGCGCAAAGCGCGCCGTGTTATGCGCCGCATCAATAAGGCTCAGTTGCAAAATGTCATTCACAACTGCGCCAGGTATTGAAAGCGTATCAGCAACATTAGAAAGCCCAGATCGAACTGGCGAAGGAACAACTGTCCCATAAGCATTGGATACTGGCTTCAATACAGCCTTATCAACCGCGACGTTGAATTCATGCGTGCGCCTATTTGTTTCTTCATAAGGGTCTCGCACGCCAGTATTATCTCCAGGGCCTGCGCATCCGAGCAGAAAACTGGTGGAAATAATTGCAAACAAATATTTTCTTGTGGTTTTATTCATTAGGCATCATATATTTCATAATAGATTTTTCACATAAGCACCATATAAACCATTCCCAGCATTATACCACCAACAAAGCCTAGACTGTGACATTCTTTCAACACATTTATTGAAAAGAATTCAGTTTAACAAAGATCATAATTAATAGAAGTTAGAGCACATCAATGATTTCAGGAAGTAGCCAAACCGAGATTTTAGCTAGAGGTAAAGGCGAGCTGCGCGCCGCGCGCACAAAATCCCGCCCTCTCTTTTGGATCATCGGCATCCTTTCCGTTTGCATCAACCTCCTCATGCTCACAGGCCCTCTTTTCATGCTACAAGTCTATGACCGCGTGCTTGGCTCTGGGTCGGAAGCAACCCTTGTTGCCCTTTTCTCGATTGTTGTCTTCTTATACCTCATGATGGGGCTTTTAGACATCTCCAGATCAAAAATTCTTTCCCGAATTGCAGCGCGTTTTCAAACAAGCTTAGAGCCGCGTGTGTTTGAAGCGGCCATATCACAAGCCGCCAAAGAAGAGCGGCCACATGCACGCTCAAAAGCATTAGACCAACTTTCGCAAATAAGGCGATTCTTTAGCTCTCCCGCCTTTAGCGCGCTCTATGATTTGCCCTTTACGCCGCTATTCTTGCTCGGCATTGCCATTTTCCACCCCTACCTCGGCATCCTCGCCCTATCAGGCGGTGCTACCTTAGTTGGCTTGGCGCTCTTAAATCGCAAGATCACGAAGCCCATGCAATCCGCCGCGCAAAGCATGGATACACATGCTTCACAAATGGCGAGTAGGCTGACAAGCTCTGCCGAATCCCTCAAAGCTCTCGGCATGCAAATGCCCGCATATTCGCGTTGGCTTCAGCTCCGCCATAAAGCTTTGGAACATACCGTGCAAAGCGATGATATGGCGCAAAACTTCACAGCAAGCTCAAAAGCATTGCGCCTCTTGCTGCAATCTGCGCTTTTAGCCCTAGGGGCATGGCTTGTGTTGCAGCGCGAATTAAGCCCGGGCGCAATGATCGCCAGTTCCATTCTTTTCGGCCGCGCAATCCAACCAGTCGACATATTAATCAACCAATGGAACCTCGTTCAAATGGCACAAACAGCTTGGGGAGAACTCGCTGAGCTATTGGGCCTCAATCCCGCACGCCAAAACCGTACAGAGCTTCCAGTTCCAAAAGCGAAAATCGCAGTCACGCAACTTACCGTTGCTCCACCAAGAGAGAAACAAGCTTCGTTAAAAGCCATTTCGTTTAATATTGAACCAGGCGAAGCTTTAGGCGTGATCGGGCCATCTGGCTCTGGAAAATCAACGCTTGCACGTGCGCTCACTCATGTGTGGCCCGCTGCAGGCGGCAGTATCCGCCTTGATGGTGCGACCCTTGATCAATACATGCCAGAAGCGCTCGGTCAATATATCGGCTATCTTCCGCAACAAGTCCCTATTTTTGACGGCACAATCGCCGAAAATATCGCCAAACTTGCGCTTCAACCTAATGCAGAAGCCGTCGTTGCTGCCGCCAAAAAGGCGGATGCGCATGAGATGATCTTATCTCTTCCAAAGGGGTATGACACAATGATCTCAGCAACAGGCTCCATCCTCTCAGGGGGGCAATTGCAGCGCATCGGCTTGGCACGCGCCTTCTTTGGCAATCCCGCTCTCGTCATTTTGGACGAACCAAACTCCAACTTAGATAATGCGGGTTCTATGGCCCTCAACGCAGCCATAAGACGCCATAAAGATGAAGGCGGCGCTATAATGATCATGGCCCATCGTCCTTCCGCCATCCAAGAATGTGATAAATTACTTGTCCTTGAAAAGGGCATTGCGCGCGCCTTCGGGCCACGTGATGCGGTGTTAAAAGAAGTTGTAAAAAATTCAAACGACATCATCCGAGGTCCACAAACAAATAGCGCAAATCCGCAAGGGGAGAAAAAATAATGCAAACTCCTGAACAAACTTGGCCAGCATCTCGGCTCGTGCGCTTTGCACTTCTTTTTGTGGCCGTTTTAATATGTGGCTTTGGTGGGTGGTCTTATTTCACACGCATTGATGGCGCCGTCGTTGCCTCAGGGCAAGTCCAAGTCCAACTCAACCGACAAGTCGTGGCTCATAGAGACGGTGGCGAAGTGGCCTCTGTTCATGTGCTTGAAGGGGATGCGGTTGAAGCTGATGAATTACTTTTATCCCTCTCAGAAACAGATTTGGCGAATGAAATTGCCGTCTTAGACACGCAGTATTTCGAACTGCTCGCCCGCCATGCCCGCCTTTCGGCGGAACGAGATGGACAAGCGCAAATCGCATTTGACCCAGAACTCCACGAAAAAGCTCTATCTCATGCGCAAACCGCCCGCATTGTTGCAGGGCAGGAGAACTTATTTTTCGCACGCAAGAAAACTGCCAGCGCAGAAATTGAACAACTTACCAAGCAACGCGCTCAAATTTCAGAGCAAATTAAGGGGCTAGAAATTCAGCGCAAAGCTTCTGGCGATCAATTAGCAAGCTTACAAGCGGATTTAGAAAATCAAGATCAACTCCTCCAACGCGGGCTTACTCAGCAACGCCTCGTCACAGAATTGCAACGAGAAGTGATCAGCATAACAGCAGATATCGGGCGCATTGCCTCTGAAATCGCCCAAGCAGAAGTGAGAAAATCTGAAGCCGAACTCGCCATATTAAAAATCTCGACAGATCGTCGCGAGGCTGCGATTGCAGAGCTGCGCGAAACTGCGGCAAATCTCGCCCGCCTAAAAGAACAGCGCTCTGGCCTATTCGCGCGCCGAAATCGCCTTGAAATTCGAGCGCCCGTTGCAGGCATCATTTATGACTTATCCGTCTTTGGAGAAGGCGCTGTGATCTCGCCTGCAGAGCCTGTTTTATTCATTATTCCGCAAGATAGACCACTCATAATCTCTGCGCGCGTTAATCCCGTGCACATTGATCAAGTTTATCCAGGGCAGCCTGTGCGATTGCGTTTTACAACTTTTGATCAAAGGACAACGCCAGAACTTGATGGCAACCTCTTGCGCACATCCGCAGATGCCTTTGTTGATGAGATAACGGGAGAAGGCTATTATCTTGCCACAATTGAATTACCAGAGGATCAAAGACAACGCTTGCCTGAGGGCGCCTCTCTCATTCCAGGCATGCCAGTTGAGGCATTTTTATCTACGGGAGAAAGATCTGCTATTGCATATTTGACCCGTCCGCTTAGAGATTATTTCATCCGCGCCTTTCGCGAAAATTAATGATAAAGGAAAAAATATGCTTCAAGATATTTCTGCCAAATTAAAGGAACTCGGCCACTCTTTGCCTGCAGCGCCTACGCCAGCTGCAAATTATGTTCCTTTTAAAATTTCTGGCAATCAAATTTTCATTTCAGGTCAGATTTCTTCAAATGAGGCAGGCCTTATCACCGGTAAGATTGGCCAAGAACTCACTGTCGAAGAAGGTGTCGCAGCCGCGCAGACTTGCGCGCTCGCCCTCCTCGCGCAAGCAAATGCAGCCGTGAATGGCGATTTTTCAAAAATCAAAAGCTTGGTAAAGCTTGTCGGCTTTGTCAATTCCACACCAGATTTCACGGACCAGCCAAAAGTGATCAATGGCGCCTCCGATTTGATGGTTGCCGCTTTAGGCGAAGAGGGCCGGCACGCACGCTCAGCAGTGTCTGCGGGATCTCTTCCGCTCGGCGTTGCGGTTGAAATCGAGGCAATTTTCGAGCTTGCATAATGGCGACACTGCCTCATAGCTTTTTAAACCGCCCCCTAGCCCATCGTGCACTCCACGATGGGAATGATCAGATGGCTGAAAATAATTTAAGCGCCATTGAAGCAGCCATCGCGCAAAACTACGGCATTGAAATTGACATTCAAATCAGCCGATGTGGCACAGCCATGGTTTTCCATGATTACAGTCTGTCGCGCTTAACAAATGGCACAGGCGTGATCTCACAATACGATAAAGATCAGCTGCAAAAATTGCAGTTCACGACGGGCGAAATAGGCATTCCTACACTTGAAGACGTTGTGCGACTTGTCGATGGGCGCGTTCCCCTTCTTATCGAAGTAAAAGATCAAGACGGACAAATGGGCAAAAATATTGGCCCATTAGAAGCCTCAATCGCGGCCAGCTTGAAGGATTATCATGGCGATGCGGCGCTTATGTCGTTCAACCCTCATACAGTGATTGAATTATCCCGCCTTTGCCCCGACCGCCCTTTAGGGATCACATCTTGCGACTTCACAGACCCAATGTGGCACTATTTAGACCCAAAGATACGTGAAAACCTCAAGCATGTGCCCCATTATGACGAGGCAAAGGCCAGCTTTATTTCTTACGATCGCAATGCCTTAGATACCCCTCCAGTTCATACTCTCAAGGCGA
>CALLMA010000136.1 GCA_938008015.1 uncultured Celeribacter sp. | reverse complement strand
GTTGCGCTGTGAAATAATGCGATCAAGGCCTGCGAATGCGCCGCCGCACACAAAAAGGATATTTGTTGTATCAACCTGCAAAAATTCTTGCTGAGGATGCTTGCGCCCACCTTGAGGAGGAACAGAAGCAACCGTCCCCTCCATGATTTTCAAAAGCGCTTGCTGGACACCCTCACCCGACACATCGCGCGTGATAGATGGATTATCAGACTTGCGTGTAATTTTATCGACTTCATCAATATAGACAATGCCTCTTTGCGCGCGTTCAACATCATATTCAGACGCCTGCAAGAGCTTGAGAATGATATTTTCGACATCTTCGCCGACGTATCCTGCTTCAGTTAATGTTGTTGCATCCGCCATTGTGAATGGAACATCAAGAATTCTCGCAAGTGTTTGTGCAAGCAATGTCTTCCCGCATCCAGTCGGCCCGATGAGCAAAATGTTGGATTTTGACAGTTCAATACCATCATTACTAGAAGCAGCATGATTCAAGCGCTTATAGTGATTGTGCACCGCAACTGAGAGCACGCGTTTCGCAGTTGATTGGCCGATCACATAGTCATCAAGCACCTTGCAGATTTCACGCGGCGTTGGCACACCTTCCGAAGAATTCAAATCATTAGATTTTGTTTCTTCTCGAATAATATCCATACAAAGTTCAACACACTCATCACAAATGAATACAGTTGGACCCGCAATCAGCTTCTTTACCTCATGCTGGCTCTTGCCACAAAATGAGCAATAGAGCGTATTTTTACTGTCATCACTTGTCGATTTCGTCATCGGTAACCCCTAAAGGATGTAGAATTAGCATAAAGTCAGCGACCCTTTTCATCGCGCAGAGCGCAATATTTTAAGCCGTTTAGGTTAGTCTATTGTACAAAATTTCCTTTCACAATGCCTAAGGCACCATATTTTCTACAATATTTAACCCAGAATTAAATGAGGGGGCTTTCGCCCCCACAACCTCGATCAATCTTCAACTTTGCGCTGTTCAACGATCTCATCAATTAAACCGAAATCTTTAGCTTCTTCAGCGGACATAAAATTATCACGTTCCAAAGCGTCTACAACTTCTTTCATCTTGCGCCCAGTATGCTTGACATAAATGCCATTCAAGCGGTCTTTCAACTTTTGAGTTTCTTGCGCGTGGATCATTATGTCTGTCGCTTGGCCTTGATATCCGCCGGAAGGCTGATGCACCATCACACGCGAATTTGGAAGGGAGAAGCGCATGCCCTTTTCACCTGCTGTTAACAACAGCGAGCCCATCGAAGCGGCTTGACCCATAACAAGCGTGGATACTTTTGGGCGGATGTATTGCATTGTATCATAAATAGACAAACCAGACGTCACAACGCCACCTGGGCTATTGATATACATAGCGATTTCTTTTTTGGGATTCTCAGCTTCAAGGAAAAGAAGCTGCGCGCAAATCAAACTCGACATCCCATCATGAACAGGACCATTCAAAAAGATAATGCGCTCTTTGAGGAGACGAGAGAAAATATCGAAAGAGCGCTCTCCACGGCTCGTTTGCTCAACAACCATTGGAACAAGAGTGTTCATATATGTATCAATCGGATCTTTCATAATTCTTCTGCCTATCTGCTCTCAAAGTGAATACTGAAATATAGTTCTTTAAGTTTAGTCGCGCTAAATTGTAGCCGCAAGTACACATATGAAGATTACCCTTACAAATTGTTAATAATAATCACGCGTGTTGCAATAAATACAGTCGGCACAGATAAACTGCACTCATATTTAAAACCCTTAAAGACAAAAAGCCCCATAGATTGCAAGCATCTATGGGACCAATCAAAGATAACACCAGATCAATTACTGGTCATAATTTCGGATAAGGCCAACCAGTTTGCCTTGGATTTCTACCTTTTCAACAGGTAAGCTGCGCGTTTCATAAGCTGAATTTGCCGCCTCTAGAATAATACGGTCTCCTTTTCGACGATATGTTTTGAGCGTGGTTTCATAATCTTCAACCATCGCAACAACAATATCGCCATCTTGCACGACATTCGTCTCTCGAATAATCACAATATCACCGTCATTGATCCCCACATCGACCATGGACTGCCCAGTGATTTCTAGCGAATAATGCTTACCAGAACCGCCAAGCATCGAGTTGGGCACAGCAACGCTTTCAGCGCCATCTGGTATCGCTGCAATTGGAATTCCAGCAGCAATTTTCCCCATCATCGGGATATTGACAGCTTCCACACTAGGGAGACGTGAAACAACCTCGGATGCGGCCGCTCCTCCTCCCTCAATCACGCGAGGGGTAAAACCGCGCGTGTCGCTTTGCAACTGATCAGGCAGTTTTAGGATTTCTATTGCACGCGCCTTATGGGCCAAACGGCGCAAATAGCCGCGTTCTTCTAAGGCAGATACCAGTCGATGGATGCCTGATTTGGATCTTAAATTCAACGCGTCCTTCATCTCATCGAAAGATGGGGTCACACTATCTTTTTGAATTCTAGTATTAATAAACTCAAGAAGCTCAAATTGCTTTTTTGTTAACATGCTTCACTCCAATGTTACGCACACCTTAATGCATTCGCTTTACGTTTGTTTCATGTTTGTTCTACATAAAGGTCACTATTGTGTAAACATTTTATTATGACAATTTTGAGAACACAGCGCAGCATCCGCACTTGCCATAAGGGCAGCAATAATACTCACTCCCCAATTAGCAACGATACTTACTGATCATATCGGCACACTTGAAAAATACGACCCTAAAAAAAACACTTGATCCCTTCCAGTTAAATCTTTAGTGCAGAACGCGGGACACCTCTCCCCAACGAGAGGCATTTATCTGGAAGGATACCATTTATGGCTATTCAAGCACCGGCAGCGCGCCCGGCTAATCCGCGTTTTTCATCTGGCCCATGTGCCAAGATACCGAATTATTCATTAAATCTTCTGCAAGATGCCCCTTTGGGCCGTTCGCACCGTGCTTCTGTCGGCAAGGCGAAGCTCAAGGATGCGATTGAGACAACACGCGAAGTTCTCGGCGTGCCTGCAGATTATAAAATCGGCATTGTTCCTGCATCCGATACAGGCGCTATGGAAATGGCGATGTGGTCGCTCCTCGGAGCGCGCAAGGCTACCATGGTTGCATGGGAAAGCTTTGGGGCTGGTTGGGTCACAGATGTTGTCAAACAGCTTAAAATTGATGCCGATGTCAAAACAGCTGACTATGGTGATATTGTCGATCTCGCTGAGCTCGATTTCAATACCGATATTGTCTTCACTTGGAATGGGACGACTTCAGGTGTTCGTGTGCCAAATGGCGATGTGATCCCAGAGGGTCGCGAAGGTCTTACAATTTGTGATGCGACATCAGCCGCTTTCGCAATGGATCTTCCATGGGATAAGCTCGATGTTACAACATTTTCTTGGCAGAAAGTTCTTGGCGGTGAAGCGGCACATGGGGTGATTATTCTTTCGCCACGTGCTGTTGAACGCTTAGAAAGCTACACGCCTGCTTGGCCGCTGCCAAAAATCTTTCGCCTTACAAAAGGTGGCAAACTGATTGATGGCATATTCTCAGGCGCAACGATCAACACCCCATCAATGCTCGCCGTTGAAGATTACCTTGTTTCACTAAACTGGGCCAAATCCATCGGCGGCTTACAAGGGCTTATCGAACGTGCTGCTAATAATGCGCAAGCGATTTGGGATTTCTGCGCACAAAAGCCGTGGATTGCCAATCTTGCCAATGATCAGGCGACAGCTTCGACCACATCTGTTTGCCTTAAGTTCACCGATGATCGCATCAAAGATGGTGCCGCATTTGCAAAAGCAGTCGCGAAACGTCTCGAAAATGAAGGCGTAGCGCTTGATATTGGTGCGTACCGTGATGCGCCAGCAGGGCTGCGCATTTGGTGTGGTGGTACAGTTGAAACCGCTGACATTGAAGCCCTTCTTCCATGGCTCGAATGGGCTTTTGAAGCTGAAATTCAAGCGCAATAACATTTCTGACAGGCAGTTTGCGCTGCCTGTATAATCCTCATAATTTATTCTTCAAAAGGGATGTGCTCACATGGCCCCTAAAGTACTTGTATCTGATAAACTCTCTGAAACAGCGGTTCAAATTTTCCGCGATCGAGGCATTGATGTCGATTTCATGCCTGATCTTGGCAAAGACAAAGAGAAACTTGCCGAAGTTATTGGCAATTATGATGGCTTAGCAATTCGCTCTGCTACGAAAGTAACGCCGAAACTGCTTGAAAACGCAGAAAAATTAAAAGTTGTCGGTCGTGCAGGGATCGGCACGGATAATGTTGATAAAGAAGCGGCATCACAAAAAGGCGTTATTGTGATGAACACGCCATTTGGCAACATGATCACAACGGCCGAACATGCGATTGCAATGATGTTTGCTGTAGCGCGCCAACTTCCTGAGGCCTCCAGCTCAACTCATGCTGGAAAATGGGAAAAATCTAAATTTATGGGCGTTGAGCTGACAGGCAAAACGCTTGGTGTCATCGGCGCTGGTAACATTGGTGGGATCGTGTGCAATCGCGCTGTCGGCTTGAAGATGAAAGTGGTCGCTTTTGATCCATTCCTCTCAGAAGATCGCGCCAAGGAACTTGGTGTTGAAAAGGTAGATCTCGACACACGTCTCGCACGCGCTGATTTCATCACGCTTCACGTGCCTCTAACTGACGGCACGCGCAACATTCTAGGCGCTGAAAACCTTGCTAAAACCAAAAAAGGTGTGCGCATTATCAACTGTGCGCGCGGTGGTTTGGTGGATGAGCAGGCTCTCGCTGATCTGCTGAAGTCTGGCCATATTGCCGGCGCCGCTTTTGATGTTTTTGCACAAGAGCCTGCGACAGAA
>CALLMA010000135.1 GCA_938008015.1 uncultured Celeribacter sp. | reverse complement strand
TCACTTTTCAAACAATTTGAACGCAGATGAAAAAGCCGAAAATCTTCGGGGTTTATTTGCGCAAGCAGAGGAAGCGCGGATGAAGCCTTTGATGGCGTATTTGCGTGAAAAGGAAAATATCACCATTCATGGCCCGCAAAGTGTGGAAGGGCGCGCGCCGACAATTTCTGTGAGTGTGGCGGGGCATCATCCATTGCATCTATGTGAGGCGCTTGGACAAAAAGGCATTCTATGCGGCGCGGGTCATTTTTATTCTATGCGACTGCTGGAGGCGATGGGGATCAATGCGCAGGAGGGCGTATTACGGTTTTCGATGGTGCACTATAATTCGCAAAGAGATGTTGAAGGTGTGATTGAAGCGCTTGATGCGCTGATTTAACTCAGCGCAATTTTGCTAGGATCTCGAATAATGCCATAGGCCGCCAAAGCTTTTTCGCGCGACGCTTTGATATCAACAATCGCTTTTGGATAGTCTTTGCCGAGTGTGATAGACGCTTTCTCAAGCACCTCTGATGGTGCTGCGCTGGGGTTAAATAGGTGTTTGTTCGGCAAAGACGCTAATTCAGGCACCCATTTTCGAATATATTCGCCTGTGGGATCGAATTTTGCACCCTGTGTGATAGGGTTGAATATTCTGAAATATGGCGCCGCATCAACGCCACATCCCGCAACCCATTGCCAACTGGCGGTATTGCTGGCGGGATCAGCGTCTACAAGGGTATCCCAAAACCATTTTTCGCCCTCTTGCCATGGGATAAGAAGGTTTTTAACTAAAAAGGAAGCGGCAACCATGCGGACACGATTGTGCATATGCCCGCTCGCCCATAGCTCTCTCATGCCAGCATCAACCAAGGGTATGCCTGTTTGCCCTTTTTGCCATGCTTGAAGGTGATCAAGGCTGTCATGCCAAGGAAAGGCATCAAATTTCTTTTGCAAGTTTTTTCGATGCATTTCTGGATTATGGGATAGGAGATTATATGAGAACTCGCGCCAGCCTAATTCTGAGCAAAAATGGGCTGTGTTTTCCGTGGGTTGTAGTTTTTTGATTTCATGCCAAATTTGATTGGCAGAAATTTCACCATTTGCCAGATATGGAGAAAGCTTTGAGATGTGATCTTGGGCTGGAAAATTCCGCCCCTCTTTATAAGCCCCAAGGCCGTGCTCTATAAAATGCTTTAAATTCTTATGCGCTCCGGCCTCACTAATGAGCCAGTGGTCATGGAGCTGTTCTTGCCATTCCATATGTGGGAGCGGATAGGTTGAAGAAATATCGCTTCCGTGTGAGTCTTCAAGCAAGTTGGGCTCTTTGGGGGCTGGCATGGGGTTGCGCGGCGGGGGGGCGGAAAGGCATCCGTTTTTGAAATAAGGCGTAAAGACTCTATAAGGAGTGCCATCTGCCTTATTGATTTCCCAAGGCTCCCATAAGAGCGAGCCGTTAAAGCTTTTGGTGGTTATATCTTGCTGTTTTAAGAAGGCTTTGAGTTTTGTGTCGCGAGAAATGCGCCAGGGCTCATAGCATCGGTTCCAATATATGCCTTCAATTTTATAGCGCTGGATTAATTCAGAAAAAACATCAAAGGGAGATTTTTGAAATATGCTTAAATTTCCGTTTAAGCTTGCTTTAAGGGACACCAGTGAATGATGTCGCCACAGGCGCAGGGCTGAGCCAGATTTTCGGTCTTGTGCATCGTCTTCATCATCGATCCAGATCGGCAAAACGTGCTCATGGGAGCACGCTTGCACAAAGGCAGGATTATCTTGCAGCCTGAGGTCGCGTCGAAACCACATGATCGATATAGATTTCATTGGATGTCTTTCGTTTCGAATGTTTACGCTTTTATCTCTGCCCCATCCCATGCAAAGCACTGGCCGCTTTGTTCAGGGGTTAGTCCTGCGAGTGTTTTAAGAATATAATGCGCGGTTTGTTGAGGTGAGAAAAGTTGCTTTTCAGGAATGTTCTTTTGAAAAGGGAGGGACAGCGGGCTATCAACTGTACCAGGATGAATTCCGGCAGCGATAGAGAGAGGGTTCTTCCGTTTCATCTCAATCGCGATGTTTTTGACCATCATGTTCAGCGCGGCTTTGGATGCGCGGTATGAATGCCATCCGCCAAGTCGATTATCACTGATGCTTCCAACGCGTGCGGATAGGGCGGCAAAATGAGTTGCTTGATCTCGTGATAATAAAGGAACGAAATGTTTCGCGATTAAGCTGGGTACAATTGTATTGGCTTGGTAAGTCTCGATCATCTGCGAGGCATTAAGATCGCGGAGTGCTTTTTCAGGCATAAACGCGTCCGTATGTAAGATGCCATTGGTGCAAAGGATCATATCTAATGATCCATGCTCGGATATGGTCTGCGAAGAGTTTTGCAAAGTGTCTTCATCAAGGTAATCAACATGAATGTTGATTACATTTTCTCTCGTTTGTGAGACTTGCTTTTGAGACAATGCAAATATGCGCGCATTTGGGTGATCATGGGTTATTTGATCAATGAGCGCAGAGGCGATAGAGCCAGAAGAACCTGAAATGAGGATGTTATTCATGGCGCGTCCTTTTTAGGAGGAAAGGCGCTGGGCTCAATCGCCGCGCCAAATCCATCCGCCTCCAAATATGCGAGGGGTTTCTTGATCGTAAAAGACGCAAGCCTGACCAGGGGAGACACCTTCCTCTGCAACGATCAGCTCAACCTCTGCTTCAGTCTCTGAAATTGGGCGGATAATTGCATCGCGCGGTGGGCGCGTTGAACGCACTTTAACCGCAAGATGCCATTCCTCGCGCGATGTGAAAGGTTCATCACCCAACCAGTTTATTTCACGCACTGGAACTTTACGTGTCACCAGCATTTCTTTCGGGCCAACGATGACTTGTTTATTCGTGACATCCAGCTTTACAACATAAAGCGGCACGGAAAGCCCGCCAATGCCAAGCCCGCGCCTTTGGCCGATCGTATAATGAATCACGCCATTATGCTGGCCTAGAATGTTGCCTTGATGATCGACGATATTGCCAGGCTCTGCTGCGCCTGGGCGTAATTTTTCGATGACTTTCGCATAATCACCATCAGGGACAAAACAGATATCTTGGCTGTCGGGTTTGTCGGCGACAGATAATCCATATTTAGTCGCAAGTTCGCGCGTGGCCTCTTTGGATGGCAAATGGCCAAGAGGGAAGCGCAAATAGTCGAGCTGTTCAGGTGTTGTTGAAAATAAGAAATAAGATTGATCGCGGTTCGCATCTGCGGCTGAGTGTAGCTCTGGGCCTTTATTGCCTAATTTGCGCTGAATGTAATGGCCGGTTGCCATGCAATCTGCATCCAGATCTTTCGCCGTATTAAGAAGATCCTTGAACTTAACGCGCTCATTGCATCTTATGCAGGGCACAGGCGTCGCTCCGCCTAAATAGCTTTCTGCAAATTCATCCATAACAGCGTCTTTGAAGATGTTTTCATAATCGAGAACATAATGAGGAAAACCCATTTCTTCAGCAACTCGGCGCGCATCATGGATATCGCGCCCCGCACAACATGCGCCTTTTTTCGCCAATGCAGCACCGTGATCATAGAGTTGGAGGGTGACCCCGATCACATCATAACCTTCTTCGCTCAGCTGTGCTGCAACAACGGAACTATCCACCCCACCTGACATTGCCACAACAACGCGTGTGTCAGCAGGTGCCTTAGCGAATCCTAGCGAATTTAAGGGAGGCGTTTGTGGATTGATGTTGTGCGACATGATCGTGCTTCTACCATTTCCTAATGAAGGCTTAAATTATTACATCAATAATATAGTTAAATCTTATGCACTAACAAGGCCCGCTTTTAGGCATCCTTAATATCTGCGTTGTTAAACAACTCCCGTAATAATTGAAAGAGGGTGTTGGAATGTATCTGCGGAAAGTTGATGGAACTCGATCAGTCAAACTGCCAGATGGCTCAATATTAACGCGTGCAGATTTGCCGCCAGCTGATACGCATCGTTGGGTGGCGTCGCGTAAGGCTTGTGTTGTGAAGGCGGTTGCCTTTGGTTTGATGAAACAAGATGAAGTTTTAGATATGTATGAGCTTTCAGAGGAAGAATTTGAGAGTTGGAAGGCGGCTATTATTTCCCATGGAGAAAAAGCTCTCAAGGTGACGCGAATACAAAAATATAGACAACTTTAGGTTGTTTTGCTAAAAGGTTAATATTGGTAACTAAAAGTTAACGAATTTATCCCTATATTAATATTGCCTGAATACTTTTTAATAATGTATTTATAATTTAGCAATGGAGTGCCTAAAATATGCGTATCTTGCTGGTTGAAGATGATCCGACCACTTCAAAAAGTATAGAGCTGATGCTCTCGCACGCGAATTTAAACGTGTATACAACAGATCTTGGCGAGGAAGGAATCGATCTCGCCAAGCTCTATGATTATGATTTGATACTTCTTGATCTTGGTTTGCCGGATATGAATGGCCATGAAGTTTTGCGTCAGCTTAGATTAGCGCGTGTTGAAACGCCTATTTTAATTCTTTCTGGTGCGGATGATACGGAGAATAAAATCAAAGGATTTGGTTTTGGCGCAGATGATTATCTGACGAAGCCGTTCCATCGTGAGGAGCTGGTCGCAAGAATTCATGCGATTATTCGTCGCTCAAAAGGCCATGCCCAGTCTGTTATTGCAACCGGTCAAGTCGAAGTGAATCTTGATGCTAAGACGGTAACAGCAGCAGGTAAGCCGGTCCACTTGACAGGCAAAGAATATCAGATGTTAGAGCTTCTTTCCCTGCGTAAAGGGACGACTTTAACGAAAGAAATGTTCCTAAATCATCTTTATGGCGGCATGGATGAGCCTGAACTGAAAATTATTGATGTGTTCATTTGTAAGCTTCGTAAAAAACTGGCGAATGCAACGGATGGAGATAATTATATTGAGACTGTTTGGGGGCGTGGCTATGTCTTGCGTGATCCGCAGGCTGATGAAGTGAGCTCAAGCACAGATGAGCCTGTTGCCGTTGGTGCATAAAGCAGTAAACATTCTTCAATCTTTATAACGCAGAAGGCATTCATGCCTAGACCTCTTCAAATCACTCTTTTACATGTAAAGAGCGGTTTGAGGAGTTTTTCATGACACAAAGAAATGCCATATCTGATCTTAGCGAAGTTGAAGCTTCTTTAGAGCTTGAAAGATTAGCGATTGAGCTATCAAAGGCCAATAGTGCCTATCACACTCACGATGCGCCAGAGATCAGCGATTCAGAATATGATGCTCTCAAGAAACGAAATCTGGCAATTGAAGCAAAATACCCTCATTTAAAGCGCAAAGACAGCCCAAGTGAACAAGTGGGTTCTGCGCCCGCGGCAGGGTTTTCTAAAATCACCCACGCCCAGCGCATGATGTCTCTCTCGAATGCCTTTGATGATAATGATGTGCGCGATTTTGATAAATCAATCCGTAAATATCTGAACGCGGAAGAATCACTTGAATATACGGCAGAGCCTAAGATCGATGGGCTTTCATTATCTTTAAGGTATGAAAACGGCCATCTCATCCATGCGGCAACACGAGGCGATGGTGAGATTGGCGAAAATGTCACTGAAAATGCGAAAACAATTTCAGATATTCCGCATCATCTTCAAAATGCCCCAGAAGTTTTAGAGGTTCGGGGCGAAGTGTATATGAGCCATGCAGATTTCGCGGCGCTTAATGAACGCCAGCTTGAAAATGGCTTGAAAGCTTTTTCAAATCCTCGAAATGCGGCGGCGGGATCCTTGCGGCAATTGGATGCCAGCATAACACGCGCACGCCCATTAAAGTTTTTTGCTTATGCGTGGGGCGTTCTCTCTGCGCCGCTCGCCCAAACTCAAATGAAGAGTATTGAAAGTTTAAACCATCTTGGATTTTCGATTAATCCGCTCACGAAATCTTTCGATGAGCTCGAAGCGTTATTAGAGCATTATCGCTATATAGAATCACAGCGTGCCACGCTTGGCTATGATATAGATGGTGTGGTCTATAAGGTGAATGATTTATCCTTGCAGCATCGCCTCGGCTTTCGTTCAACGACACCACGCTGGGCCATTGCCCATAAATTCTCTGCTGAGAAAGCGTGGACGCGGCTTGAGGGAATCGATATTCAAGTTGGGCGCACAGGCGCCTTATCCCCAGTTGCGCGTTTGCGCCCTGTCACAGTTGGGGGTGTTGTGGTCTCTAATGCGACGCTTCATAATGAAGATTATATCAAAGGGTTAGATAGCAAGGGAGAGACGATCCGCGCTGGGAAAGATATCCGAGTTGGGGATTGGGTTGAAGTCTACCGGGCGGGGGATGTTATTCCAAAAATTTCTGACGTTGATCTCACGAAGCGCTCTGAGCAGGCGCTTGAGTATGTTTTCCCAGATGCTTGCCCAGAGTGCGGCTCGCTTGCGGTGCGTGAGAAGGGAGATGCGGTTCATCGATGTGTGGGAGGGGTGGCTTGCCCTGCGCAAGCGGTTGAGCGATTAAAGCATTTCGTCTCGCGGGGGGCTTTTGATATCGAAGGCTTGGGCGCAAAGCAGGTTGAACAATTTTGGAAAGATGGCTGGATATCGCAACCTGCTGATATTTTTGACTTAAAAAACAACTATCGCACAGGCTTGCAACAGTTGAAAAACAAAGAAGGATGGGGCGAAAAATCTGCCGACAAACTTTTTGATGCCATTGATCGCAAGCGTGATATTACATTAGCAAAATTGATTTTTGCCTTGGGTATTCGCCATGTGGGTGAAAATTCAGCGCAACTATTGGCGATGAATTATCTTTCTTGGAGCAAGTTTGAAAGCGCAATGCGCAATGCGCACATCGGAGAAGGGCGGCAATGGGAAGAGCTCTGTGCCATCGATGGCATTGGGCAAGTTCTGGCAGGCTCTCTGGTCGCAAGCTTTCAGTCCGAGTATGAATTTGAAGCGATTCAGCGCTTGGTGGCACATCTTACGATAGAAGATGCGCAACACTTAAAAATCGATAGCCCTGTTGCTGGAAAGACTGTTGTTTTTACAGGGACTCTTGAGAAAGTGACGCGGGCAGAGGCCAAAGTGCGTGCTGAGAGTTTGGGGGCCAAGGTGTCAGGCTCAGTGTCAAAGAAAACCGATCTCTTAGTTGCCGGCCCAGGGGCGGGTTCAAAAATGAAAAAAGCAACCGAACTTGGTATAGAAATACTTGACGAAGACGGCTGGCTTGCGCTCATAAAAGACCTATGAGTAATATTCGACCTGATATTTTATTTCCGTTGTTTGCGGGGCTTGAAAGCTTAGATGGCATTGGCCCTAAGACGGCGAAGGCTTTTGCGGGCCTTTCTGTCGAGAGGCCAAGAGATCTCCTGTTCACTTTGCCGCATAGCGTGATTGACCGGCGCTTGAGGACAAGCATGAACGGTGCGCTTGCTGGCGATGTTGTGACGGTTTGCGCGCAGGTGTTAAGGCATCAAAAACCATCGCGCAAAGGGCTGCCGCACCGCGTGATGATGGAAGATGAAGGTGAGAGCTTTCAATTGGTGTTTTTCCGCGGTGCGCCGAAATGGATTGAGGCGCAGCTCCCTGTGGGCGAGAAACGGATTGTATCTGGCAAGGTTGAACTTTGGGATGGGTATTATCAAATGCCTCATCCCGATCACATTGTTTCTGTTGATCAAGTTGAGGAATTCCCTGATTTTGAGCCGGTCTACCCTTTGACGCATGGCGTTTCGCAAAAGTTAATGCGCAAAGCGTGTTTATCTGCTTTGGCGAAACTTCCTAATTTGCAAGAATGGATTGATCCCTCTCAACTCCAAAAAAAGAAATGGCCAAGCTTTGAACGTGCTCTTGATTTAGGTCATCACCCGAAGGCGTCTGATGCGCTGGAGCAAGAAGATCCGGCGAAGGAACGGCTGTCTTATGATGAACTTTTTGCCCACCAGCTGACACTCGCCCTTGCAAGAAGCAAATTGCGCAGCACCAAAGGGCGAGAGAATTATTTTACCGGCCAACTGCAGCAAAAGGCTTTAAAAGCATTGCCCTATGCACCAACGGCCGCCCAAAGGCGTTCGATTGATGAGATTTTAGCAGATCTTAAAGCACCTGAGCGCATGAACCGCCTGCTGATGGGGGATGTGGGATCAGGTAAAACCCTTGTTGCTTTTATAGCGCTTTTGGCAGCTGTGGAAGCGGGAGGGCAGGGTGTTATTATGGCGCCGACTGAGATCTTAGCACGCCAACATCTTGAAGGATTACAGGCTCTAGCAGCAGAGGTGGGTGTTGTGATTGAAGTGATCACGGGGCGCGATAAGGGCAAGAAACGGCGTGAAAAACTCGAAGCGCTTAAAAACGGCGATATTGGGATTTTAATCGGCACGCATGCCGTTTTTCAAGCGGATGTCGAATATAAAGATTTGCGCCTTGCGATTATTGATGAGCAGCATCGATTTGGTGTGTCACAAAGGCTTGCATTGTCACAAAAAGGCAGGGGGGTAGATGTTTTGGTCATGACGGCCACACCGATCCCTCGTTCGCTCTCTCTCGCTCAATATGGTGACATGGATGTTTCAATATTAGATGAAAAGCCTGCAGGCAGGATACCCATTAAGACGGCGCTAAGTTCAACTGAAAGATTGGATGAGGTTGTTGAACATTTAAAAACGGCGGTCGCCAGTGGCAAGCAGGCTTATTGGGTTTGCCCTTTGGTGGAAGAGAGTGAGGTTGTTGATATGATTTCTGCTCAAGAGCGCTTTAAGGTTTTAAGGGCGCGCTTGGGGGCGGAGCATATTGGCTTGGTTCATGGGCAAATGCCGGCTGAAGAAAAAGATCAAACAATGGCGGATTTTGCGTCTGGCAAGATTTCTGTTTTAGTTGCGACAACTGTCGTTGAGGTGGGGGTGAATGTTCCAAATGCCTCTATTATGATTATTGAGCGCGCTGAAAACTTCGGCCTTGCACAGCTTCACCAACTTAGGGGCCGCGTTGGGCGCGGGGAAGTGGCGTCAACGTGTTTGTTGATTTATAATCCGCCTTTAAGTGAAACGGGGCGCAGGCGCCTTGATATCATGCGCGAAACTGAAGACGGTTTTCGGATTTCAGAAGAAGATTTATCAATGCGAGGTGCGGGCGATGTTGTGGGGACGGCGCAATCTGGTCTGCCGCGCTTTCGCGTTGCCGATATTGAGCGGCAATCTGCCTTGATGGCAATTGCGCAAAGTGATGCTCGAAAGCTCTTACATGATGATCCAGAGTTGAAATCAGAGCGCGGAAAGGCGGCTCGATTGCTTTTATGGCTCATGGGGAAAGATGAATCTATTCGTTTGATTTCTGTTGGTTAGCCTTTTTTGGGTGAGCGGCTCCATCAAATGTTCTCATAAAGTTCTTTACAGGTGTGAAAAAATATGAGAACAAAGTGAAAACATATATTAACCATGTTTGCGGAGTTCATTATGCTGAAAGATATTAAAACGATTATCAACCGCCCTCAAAACACACTCATCCAAGATGCTATTGGAGCCGTTGCGCTGCTTGTGATCTTGATGGGTGGCCTATCTTTGCCAAGCTTCTTTTAGCTCGGCGTTATCTCGTGCGCCTGCTCGAAGGCTTCTAAAGTGGCAGAAATGGCCAGCAAGATTGAAGCGTGCCTGTTTTTAAAATCGCGGGCTGGCAAAAGAGTTTCGAAGCCATCAAATGGATGTTCTGGAGCGGGGCCATTGTGGCACAAAAAGCCTTCAAGTTGGGCATGTGCGGCTTTGATCTCAAGAAAGCTGCGGCCAATGACATTTTGGCCCAAAATAGCTGCGGATGCTTGCCCAAGCGCACAGGCTTTTACGTTTTGAGCAAATCTCACAATTTTGCCGTCGCAAATCTCTAAATCGATACTGACACTTGATCCACAAAGAGGTGCGCGCTTAAATATCGTTATCTGCGGTTTCTCAAGTTGGCCCAGATGAGGAATATCAGCTGCCAAAGCCAACAGCTTTTTCGAATATAATGCTGCTAATTCATGCGACATAATTTGCACTTCCTCTTTGAAAGCTATAGATATAGCCACGTTTTACATATGCAACAGATGCTGCATTTGAAAGGATAAATCGCAATGTTTGATCCCAGCACACTGAAATACGATGAAAAAGGGCTAATTCCTGCTATTGCGCAAGATGTTGAGACGGGTGATGTTCTCATGATGGCATGGATGAATAAAGAAGCCGTGCAGATGACTTTGGGCACAAAGCGCGTGACTTATTGGAGCCGCTCGCGCCAATCCTTCTGGATTAAGGGCGAAACATCGGGCCATACGCAAGAGTTGGTTGAATTTACGTTTGATTGCGATGCAGATTGTATCTTGGTAAAAATCCGCCAAGAAGGCCCTGCCTGCCACACCAATCGCCGCAGCTGCTTTTATAGCGCGGTGCGTGATGGTGAAGTGCATGAGCTGATGGCGCCTATGAAGTAAAAGCGTAATTTTCTTGGGTTCGGCACCTATACCGCTACGAGCCCTAACATCACGCGAATATCGTGAGGGCTCAATCCCTCATTGCGATACTTCCGAATTGCCTTGGCATCATCTCTTTTGGCGAGGCGTTTGCTGTTTTCATCTCTGATTAAATCATGATGGTGGTATATGGGGGGCTTATGGCCAAGAAGAGACAGCAAGATCACTTGAATTGACGTGAATTCAAAAAGATCTGCGCCGCGCACGACATGGGTG
>CALLMA010000134.1 GCA_938008015.1 uncultured Celeribacter sp. | reverse complement strand
AAAGTTTTCCACGATGGGTATATCGACATTCTCCCAAATGGCTCAACAGCAACAACCGCGACCAATAATCAGCTATTAAAGAATGCCATAACGATTAATGGAACAACCTATCCAGTTGGCGCTCAAGTTGAACTTGAATTTGCCTCAGAAGTTACGAATTCGATCACCACTGCAAATGATATTATATGGATCATCCGTATTAATGGGCAAAACGTAGGGATAACTGGCCCAACATTGCCAACGCCGGGCGCCCAATACACCGTCGTAAAGAATTTTGACGGACAAGAAGTTCCATATGACGATATTCCATGTTTTACGACATCGACTAAGATTTCAACGATGCAAGGCGAAATTGCCATCGAGAATCTAAAGGTTGGCGATGAAATTTCGTTGCATCAAGCAGAGAATAAATCTGCGCGCATCAAGTGGATCGGGCGCAGAAAAATCACGCAAGAGCGTCTTCTTGATAATCCAAAACTCTACCCCATTCGAATATGCAAAGGGGCTTTAGGGAAGGGGCTACCTCACCGTGATTTACTGGTTTCTCGGCAGCATAGGATGCTCGTGTCCTCACCTGTTGCGATGCGTATGTTCGGTATTAATGATGTCTTGATCCCTGCGATTAAACTCACTGAGATGCCTGATATTTATATTGATACCTCTGTTGAAGAGGTGGAGTATATGCATATACTTTTCGATACGCATGAAGTGATCTATGCCGAAGGCGCGCCGACAGAAAGTCTGCTGACAGGTCCTCAAGCTCTTAAGTCGATGAGCAAAGAGGCAATTGAAGAGATTAAAGCGATTTTTCCAGAAGTGTTTGAAGAGGGCTTTGAAGCTTCGCCAGCGCGCTATATTCCTGAAGGGCCTCGGCAGAAGAAATTAATTCATAGGCTTGTTAAAAATAAAAAGCCTGCAGTCGCTTGACGTAAGTATGTTAGTTAATGGAGATCATGCCATTGTGAGAGCGTGAAATTTTCCCTTCAATTTCTAGGCTTTGCACTTCCGAACTGACCACTTGCGCTGACGCACCTATATTGCGAATTAATTCATCTTCGCTAATCGGGCTTGTTGATAACCTCGAGAGGATCATCTGATGAAGTTTTGCATGATCTTTGAGACTTCTTGTTTCCTCTGGAGCCGCAGGTGGAATGATCACTTCGCGCGCGACGATCGATTGTGTTTGGGCTTCAGCGCTTGCAAAGGCCAGTGCATCAATAACATCGCGTGCACTCCTGATAAGAACAGCGCCATCCTTGATCAATTTATTGCACCCAGAGGCGCGGCCATCGAAGGGATGTGATGGCACCGCCATGACTTCGCGCCCCTGTGATAGGGCGGCTTCTGCTGTAATGAGCGAGCCAGATTTGGCAGCCGCTTCTGTTATGATTGTTGCGCGCGCCATGCCAGATACGATCCGATTGCGCATTGGAAAATGCTTTGCGAGTGGCCGCATTCCGATGGGTTGCTCTGAAATAAGCAATCCTTGCGTGGAAATCTCATTATACAACGCCTTGTTCTCATATGGATAAACAACATCCAAGCCCCCCGCTAGAACGGCGATTGTGCCCGTTTCGAGGGAGGCCAGATGTGCCGCAGTATCGATGCCTCTCGCGAGGCCAGAAATAATTGCAAATTCTTCGTGGCCTAGCGTTTGCGTTAAATGGCGTGTGAAACGCATGGAAATCGCGGAGGCATTTCGTGAGCCGACAATCGCAATAGTCGGGCGCTCTAACAAAGAAAAATCTCCCTTCATCCATAAAAGCGGTGGGGCATTATCGATGGTGGTTAGGAGTTTAGGGTATTTGGGGTCGCCCGCGGGGATGAGTTCTGCGCCAAAGTTATAACCGGCTTTGATTTCTCTGAGCGCAGCCTCTTGCGAAAATACTTCATATTTAGAAATACTCGCTTTTTGGGCGATGTTGGGGAGTTCTGCTAAGGCGGCTTTTGCCGATCCATATTCGTCTAAAAGGCGATAAAATGTGGATATTCCAACACGCCTTGATCGCAAGAGACGAAGCCAGTCAACCCTTTTATCCGAAGAGGGGGGAGGGGTGTGGGTGGAATGGGAAGGTGTAAACTTCATTAGGAAGCTGCCTCCGTCTTTGCATGTTTACGATAAGCTGGAATACCTTAATTAACTGTTACTAAATTTAAATTGAGCTAAATTTTCTGATATATAGTTAATAATTATTTTCAACCTGATGCTATGATATTTACATGCGGCAAAAATGCAACCTTAAATTGTAATTTTTAGACTGAAATCCAAAATAAGAAAGCGGCGGGCATTGTTTCAATGCCCGCCGCCCATCGTTCATACTTTGAAAATAAGTTACTCAGGTACTGTGCCAGAGAGGCCTTCGATATAAAAATTCATACCAGCTAAAGTTCCATCATCCGCAACTTCGCCTTCTGATAGCCAGACTGTACCATCTTGTTTATTGATCGGGCCTGTGAATGGGTGGTACTCTCCCTTGCGCATCGCATCTTCCATCGCCAAGGCTTCAGCTTTCAGATCTGCTGGTACCGCATCTGTGATTTCGCCGATTTTTACCATGCCTGTTGAAATGCCATCCCAAGTATTCACGCTTTCCCATGTACCATCGATGACAGCTTGAGTGCGTTCAATATAATAAGGCGCCCAGTTGTCGATGATGGATGAAATGCGTGGGAAAGGACCAAATTCTGCCATGTCAGAAGCTTGGCCGAATGTATAAACATTGCCCGCTTTTTGCGCGGCCGCTTGTGGTGCCGTCGAATCTGTGTGCTGTAGCAACACATCGACACCTTGATCAATCAAGGCTTGTGCGGCATCAGCTTCTTTTGCTGGATCAAACCATGTGTAAACCCAAACAACATTCATTTCGACATCAGGGTTCACTTTCTTAGCGTGTAGGTAAGCAGAGTTGATGCCTCGGATAACTTCTGGAATTGGGAAAGAAGCGATGTATCCGATCTTGTTTGATTTTGTCATCTTGCCTGCGATGTGCCCTTGCACGGCACGCCCTTCATAGAAGCGCGCAGAATAAACAGAAACATTTTCAGCCTGTTTATATCCAGTCGCATGCTCAAATTTCACATTTGGAAATTTCTCGGCAACATTGATTGTCGGATCCATGAAACCAAAAGATGTTGTAAAAATGAGATCAGCACCAGAGAGAGCCATTTGCGTAATCGCGCGTTCTGCATCCGCACCTTCAGGGACACTCTCTTGATAGATCGTTTCAACCTTATCACCGAAAGCTTCCTCAACCGCGAGGCGCCCTTGGTTGTGCTCATATGTCCAGCCGCCATCTCCGACTGGGCCAACATATATAAATCCGACTTTCGTCGCATCTTCCGCCATAAGAGATGTGCTTGCTAATCCAAGAGCAAGAGCAGCTGGTGCCAAGATAGTTTTAAACATGGTTTTCTCCAAGTTAAGTAGCCAAGGGCTTTTTCAAGTATAACACTCACGTGTTGTGGAAAATCTTTCCCAACATTGCCGGTGCCGCACTGGCACCTTTTGTTCGGATTGAAATGATGACGAGCACGATGATCGTTGTAATGAAGGGGGACATCGATAAGAGCTCAACAGGAACTTTCGCGCCAGCAGCTTGAAGGTTCAGCTGCAAAACAGTGATCCCGCCAAAAAGATATGCGCCTACTAATACTCGCCCCGCCCGCCAGCTTGCGAAAACGACAATTGCTAAGGCAATCCATCCAATTCCCGCTGTGATCCCATCGGTCCACTGTGGGACGCGAACAAGGCTAATATAAGCGCCAGCAAGCCCTGCCATTGCGCCTCCAAAGCCGATTGCAAAGACACGGATGAGGACGACTTTATAGCCTAAAGCATGTGCCGCATCGTGATTGTCTCCAACGGCGCGCAAAATAAGCCCTGCATGTGTATATTTTAAAAAGGCCCAAACAAGGATCACCATGACGAGTGAAAGATAAACCATGATGTCGTGTTGAAAGAAAACAGGTCCAAAGAAAGGAATATTTTCTAATATTGGAATGTGAAAATCGGGAATGCTAGGAGATTTAATGCCGACATAATTTTGCCCTAAAAGAGAGGCTAATCCTGTCCCAAATAGGGTGAGCGCTAATCCTGCAGGCACTTGAGTTGTGAGGAATATTTGCGTGAGTACTGCAAAAATCATCGAAAAGGCAAAGCCGCCACAGGCCGCGATTACAAAGCCTAACAAGGGCGACCCCGTTGTCACAGCTGCAATGAAGCCACAAACAGCGCCGATGATCATCATGCCCTCAACACCAAGATTGAGAACGCCAGTTTTCTCAACGACCATTTCTCCAAGCGCTGCCAGTAAAATAGGGGCAGAGGCAACCATGAGGGATGCAAAAAAAACGGTTGCATTTATAGAGCCAAAATCCATCACTTGCCTCCCTTTTTTCTGCGCACGATTTTATAATTGATTAAAATATCCATGGCCAAGAGTACCATTAAGAGCATGCCTTGGAAGACTTGTATTGATGCTGATGGGAGGCTGAGCATGAGCTGTGCAAGCTCGCCGCCGATAAATGTCAAAGCTAATAATAAGCCAGAAAATAATATGCCAATCGGATGTAAACGCCCTAAAAAGGCAACAATAATTGCGGTAAAACCATAGCCAACATTAAAGTTGATTGAAATTTTTCCTGCAGGCCCCGTCACTTCGAAAAAGCCTGCCAATCCTGCGAGCGCGCCTGAAATGCCAAGGCAGATGAGAATGAGGCTCGAGGTTTTAACCCCCGCAAAATTTGCCGCCTGCGTGCTTTCGCCGGTGACGCGGATATAAAAGCCAAGAAGGTGGCGCGAGAGTAGAATATACGCGCCAACGACCGCCCCGAGCGCTGCAATGACGCCAAGATGAATGCCGGTTCCCGATATGAGTTCTGGATTGGACATCCACTCAATGCGGCTCAGATTTCTCGAGCCGGGAAAACCATTGCCTTCTGGATTGCGCAGCCAGCCTAAAGCGGCTGAGGCTAGAATTTGTTCGGCGACATAAACCAGCATCAAAGAGACAAGAATTTCATTTGTATTGAGTTTGGTTTTTAAGAGCCCTGGGATCATCGCCCAGAGAAAACCACCCAAAGCACCGCCGACGAGCATTAATGGAAAAATATACCAACCTTGTGCCGGGTATAGTGCTAAGCCAATTGCTGCGCTGCACAGTGCCCCCATGATATATTGACCTTCGGCTCCGATATTCCAGATACCAGCTCTAAAGCCAAGGGAAAGACCGATTGCGATCAAGATGAGGGGGCCTGCTTTGATCAGCAGCTGAGGGCGCGAATAAGATGCGAATTGGCTGCTAAAAAGGGGATCCCAAAAAATGGTGCGCAATGTTTCAATCGGGTCTTTGCCCATAAATGCAAATAAGGCTGCACCTAAAATCATAGTGACCACAACGGCTAGAATTGGTGTCGCCCACACCCAAAATTGGGAAGGCGCCCTGCGTTTTTCTAATTGAAAGCTTGGGATATTCATTATGGGAAAGCCTCTTCGGCACGTGCATCGCTATTTGAGGGTTTCGGGCGTGCCGCTTCAGCCCCGCCGAGCATCAAGCCAATTTGATCCACGCTTAATTCTTTCGTTTCGCGAGAGGCTGAAAGCCGGCCTTCATTGAGCGCTGCAAAACGGTCTGAAATTTCCATCAACTCATCTAAATCTTGTGAAATCACAATCACACCAGCCCCATCGCGGGCGATATCTAATAAAGCTTGGCGAATGCTGGCAGCCGCTGCTGCATCGACGCCCCAAGTTGGCTGGTTGACGATCAGCACTTTTGGATCTTGCAAGATTTCGCGACCAATGACAAATTTCTGCAAATTACCGCCTGAAAGAGCGCTTGCAGCCGTCTTATTATTTGGCGTGCGAACGTCAAAGGCGTTGATAATTTCATCGGCAAATTGCGAAGATTTTATTTTGCTTAAGAACCCATTTTGCGCCAATTTTTTTCTTTGCGTGCCTGTTAAAGCAGCGTTATCCGTTAAAGACATTGACGGCACAGCAGCATGGCCGAGGCGTTTTTCAGGCGCAGTTAAGAGCCCCATGACGCGTCGCCGTGTTGGGCTGAGTTGACTGATATCTTTATTGAGAAAGGCAACACTGCCACGAGAAGATAAAATTTCGCCAGATAGAGCAGATAAAATCTCATCTTGGCCGTTGCCAGCGATGCCGCCAATGCCAAGGATTTCGCCTTCACGCAGTTCAAGATTGATCTTTTTTAAGGCGCATCCCAGTTCGGAAGGCGCTGGTACGTTGAGGTTTTTGAGAGAGAGGAGTGTGTCGCCAATATGGCTATGTAATTTTTTAGGCGTGTGGAGGCTTGAGCCTACCATCATTTCAGCCATGGCGCGCGCGGATGTTGTTTTGGGGGTGCAAGTGCCGATTAATTTGCCGCGTCTGAGAATGGTTGCATGATCACAAAGAGCGCGAATTTCTTCTAATTTATGAGAAATATATAAAATCGAAGTGCCATTTTTTTTGAGTTTATGAAGCGTTTTGAAGAGTATGGCAACTTCTTGGGGCGTTAAAACAGAGGTTGGTTCATCCATTATAAGCAGTTTAGGATTCTGAAGAAGGCATCTTATGATCTCTACGCGCTGCCGCTCTCCAGCTGATAAATCTGCAACGCGCCTAAGGGGATCGAGGGGTAGGCCATAATCTTGCGAAATATCTGCGATGCGTTTCGACAGCTGGGTCATCTTTGGTGGTGCATCCATACCTAAAGCGACATTTTCGGCAACATTGAGAGCTTCAAACAATGAAAAATGCTGGAAGACCATCGCTACGCCCGATTGTCGCGCGGCTTTTGGATTTTGAGGCAAATGAAGTTTGCCATTCAGATGCATGAGCCCTGCGTCTGGCTTTTCCAGCCCATAGATCATTTTGACAAGCGTAGATTTTCCGGCGCCATTCTCTCCGAGTAGCGCGTGCACTTCACCTGTTTTGATGGTTAATGAAATGTCTTCATTAGCAATGACGCCAGGATATTCCTTCGTCAAACTTTTCAGACGGAGCAAATCAGCCGTTTCAGACTCAGCCATTTCAGACTTCCCTTGATTCCCTTGTCGCCCTTGTAACTCAGTGGCGCGATCCTGCAAGCCTTATCTCAACTTTAAACATGCATTTATTTCATCCAAAGCCTTAGTGCCGGCCTTGCCTAAAAAAGGAGCATCTGAATTATGGGGTGTGTTTAAAAAAGCCCTTGGCCCTGATGCGATGGTTCGATAATCTGGAGCATATGAACCAGCCAGAATTTATCCACCTTCGTGTCCATACTGAATATTCCCTTCTCGAAGGGGCTATGCGGTTAAAGAAGCTTAGCTCCGTTGTTGCGCAGATGCAGATGCCTGCCGTGGCCGTGACAGATACAAACAATCTTTTCTGTGCTTTGGAATTCTCTGAATATGCCTCAGGGGCAGGCATTCAGCCTATTATTGGTTGTCAGATTGATCTTAAATATCAAGAGGTAGCGGCTGGCGATAAAGCGGTCGCGCCAGCGCCTATTGTGCTTCTCGCTCAAAATGAGCAGGGGTATGAAAACCTTATGAAGCTAAATTCATGCCTTTACTTGCGATCAGATGGGGCGCTGCCACAGGTCACTTTGGATGAATTGGAAAAATACTCCAAAGGATTGATCTGCTTAACAGGTGGATCTGATGGTCCTTTGGGGCGTCTTGTTCGCAATAGTCAACTTGCGAAAGCGACGGATCTTTTTCAGAGATTTAGAGAGATTTTTTCTGATCGTTTATATGTTGAATTGCAGCGCCATGCGAATGAGGGCGGTGAATACACCCCTCAAGAGCGTGAAACTGAGCCGCATTTTGTGGCTTTGGCTTATGAGCATGATGTGCCGTTGGTGGCGACAAATGATGCTCATTTCCCGAATGCGGAGATGTTTGAGGCACATGATGCGCTTTTATGCATTTCTGACGGGGCTTATGTTGATCAAATTGAGCCAAGACGACGCTTAACGCCTGAGCATTATTTCAAAACACCTGCGCAGATGGTTGAGCTTTTCAAAGACTTGCCTGAAGCTTTGGCGAGTACTGTTGAAATTGCTAAGCGTTGTGCTTTTAAAGCGTATAAACGCGATCCAATTTTGCCAAAATTTGCCGATGATGAGGTTGAAGAACTTCGTAAACAAGCGTGGGAAGGTCTTGAGGCGCGTCTTGCGGTTATTGATCCTGCTGCCCCTCGCGAAGAGTATGATGCACGGTTGAAATTTGAACTCGATATCATCGAACAAATGGGATTCCCAGGCTATTTCTTGATCGTTGCGGACTTCATTAAATGGGGTAAAGAGCAAGGCATTCCTGTCGGACCTGGGCGTGGTTCTGGGGCGGGATCCTTGGTGGCTTATGTGCTGACCATTACTGATCTTGATCCGCTGAGATATTCACTCCTTTTTGAGCGCTTTCTTAATCCAGAGCGTGTTTCGATGCCCGACTTTGATATCGATTTTTGCATGGATCGGCGCGAAGAAGTGATCCGTTATGTGCAAGAGAAATACGGGCGTGATAAAGTAGGCCAGATTATTACGTTTGGTGCGCTTTTATCAAAAGCTGCGGTGCGTGATGTGGGCCGTGTTCTTCAGATGCCTTATGGTCAGGTGGATCGTTTGTCAAAGCTCATTCCTGTTGAAGGGGTGAAACCGGTTTCTATCAAACAAGCGATTGAAGAAGAGCCGCGTTTGCGAGAAGAAGCGCGCAATGAGGAAGTGGTTGAGCGTTTGCTGAATTATGGTCAGCAAGTTGAAGGGCTTCTTCGAAATGCCTCAACGCATGCGGCCGGCGTTGTGATCGCAGATCGTCCAGCGGATGAACTTGTGCCGCTCTATCAAGATCCACGCTCTGATATGCCGGCGACGCAATTTAATATGAAGTGGGTTGAACAAGCCGGATTGGTCAAATTCGACTTTTTGGGATTGAAAACGCTTACAGTTATTCAATCGGCCATGAACCTGATTTTTAAATCTGGGCGTGATTTGCATATCGGCCCTGATGGGGCGCAACTATATGATCCCCCAGCTGGGGCTGAGAACCAAATCAACCTTATTCCATTAGATGATACACAGACCTATGAGCTCTATTCAGCGGCCAAGACTGTAGCGGTGTTTCAGGTGGAAAGCTCGGGCATGATGAGTGCGTTGAGGCAGATGAAGCCGACTTGCATTGAAGATATCGTGGCGCTTGTGGCGCTCTATCGACCGGGCCCAATGGAGAACATCCCAACTTATTGTGATGTGAAAAACGGGCGTAAGAAAATCCAATCTGTTCATAAATCCATCGATCATATCTTGGAGGAAACGCAGGGTATTATCGTTTACCAAGAGCAGGTGATGCAGATTGCACAGGTGATGGCGGGGTATTCACTTGGGGGCGCGGATCTTTTGCGCCGTGCGATGGGTAAGAAAATCAAAGAGGCGATGGATGCGGAGCGCCCAAAATTTGAAAAAGGCGCGGCAGAAAATGGTGTAAGCGCTGAGAAGGCTTCTGAAGTTTTCGATTTGCTTGAAAAATTCGCCAACTACGGCTTTAACAAATCCCATGCCGCCGCCTATGCTGTGGTATCCTATCAAACGGGTTGGTTGAAAGCCAATCATCCCGTTGAATTCATGGCAGGGGTGATGAATTGCGATATCCACCTGACGGATAAACTCTCGATCTACGCGGAAGAAGTGCGCCGTGGGATGAAAATTGAAATTATCCCCCCTTGCATCAACCGCTCATTGGCAACATTTGATGTGGTCGATCAAAAGCTCGTTTATGCGCTGGGCGCTTTAAAAAACGTCGGTGGGGATGCGATGCAGCTTATTGTTGATGCGCGCAATGCCGATGGAGGGGCGTTTGTTACGATTTATGATTTTGCACGCCGTGTTGAGCTGCGCAAAGTCGGTAAACGTCCATTAGAGATGCTTGCACGCGCAGGCGCCTTTGACCAGCTGGATAAAAATAGGCGGAAGATTTTTGATAGTCTGGAAGTCTTGATGAATTATTCATCGGCGATCCATGAGCAAAAAGCGTCTAACCAA
Source organism: uncultured Celeribacter sp. (assembly GCA_938008015.1). Classification (GTDB taxonomy): domain Bacteria; phylum Pseudomonadota; class Alphaproteobacteria; order Rhodobacterales; family Rhodobacteraceae; genus Celeribacter. The sequence goes on along the minus strand of CALLMA010000134.1, from coordinate 762 downwards.
GTGTCGCTTTTTGGAGATGCGGGCGATGATTTGCCTGAGCCGCGCTTGAGTGTCGTCAATGATTGGACGGGATCTGAGCGCTTAATGGAAGAACAAAAAGCGATTGGCTTTTTCTTATCAGGCCACCCGTTAGATGATTATGCCGCGGCCCTAAAGCGCAAGAAAATTACGACGATTGCCGAGGCCCATAAAATTGCTGAGGCTGAAGGATCTGCCATGGTGAAAGTGGGGGTCATGGTGTCTGGGTTTCGTGAGATGAAATCGGGAAAAGGCACGCGCTATTTCAGGATGAATATTTCGGATAGCACGGGGCAACTTTCGAGTATCGCGATGTTTCCTAGAAAGGGAGAGGATTTCGCGCAAATCCGCTCTGTTTTTGAGCAAACAGATAAGATCGTGGTTAATTTAGAAGGGCGCTTTAATGACGGGCAATTTGATCCAACAATACGATCGGTAAGCCCAATGGAAGCCATTGTCGCAGATGCAGAAGGTGTTGGCGTTATTATATATTGCGATCAGGTGAGTGCGATAGAAACGGCAGCGGAATTGCTGCGCGATGTTTTAAAGCAGTCAAACAGGCCGAAGCGTGATCATATCCGCTTTTGCATCGTCGCAGATGATTTCGATAATGAAGTTGAAATAGATGTCCCTGAAAACTTTATTATAAGTCCTGAAATTAAAGGGGCTTTAAAGTCTATTGAAGGCGTCGTGATGCTGGAAGATTATTAATCTGCGCTTTTTCTTTGAGTATAAGCGTACGCA
>CALLMA010000133.1 GCA_938008015.1 uncultured Celeribacter sp. | reverse complement strand
GCACCCGCATCGATAGTATCATCGCCTTGCCCTGCGTTGATGTTATCAGATGAGGCCGTCGACTGCAGAGTAGGATCACTCTGATTAGGATTGATATCGTCGTCTAGATGTGTGCCGTTTATGTTCGCCATCTAAATGTCATTTCCCCTCTCAAAGGCAATGTACGCAATTTTAGTTCATATCACCAAATTAAAAGAGAAAAGTAAGTAAACGGTTTAAATATGAATTGAACACGGAAAATTGATTTATTCGCACTCCATATATGTTAAGAGGAGCTCCATTCATTGGAGCAAATAGCAGGTTAGATCATGCGTATAAAATTAGAAAAATTCATCAACTCCACATACACGCAAAACTTTATTATGGCCGTTATTTTGTTCAACGCTGCCATTTTAGGCTTAGAAACATCTCATTACGCAATGTCGCGCATGGGCGGTTTGATTATATTGTTAGACAGGCTTTGTTTGACCATATTCGTGTTAGAACTCATGATTAAGATCTTTGTCCAGCGCCATAGATTTGTCTTCAATAGTTGGAATTGCTTCGACTTTGTTATTGTCGGAATTTCATTGGTTCCAGGGGCAAGTGAAATCTCCGTCTTACGTGCTTTGCGAATCTTCCGCTTATTGCGCGTTGTCTCTGTCGTGCCCTCACTGCGCCGTGTGGTAGAAGCCTTTATCTTAGCATTGCCAGGCATGGCCTCAGTTTTGCTTTTAACCGGTATCATTTTTTATATTGGAGCGATTATCGCAACAAATCTGTACGGCCCTGATTTTCCACAATGGTTCGGAACATTAGGCGCCTCTCTCTATACTCTTTTTCAGGTTATGACACTCGAAAGTTGGTCTATGGGGATCGTGAGGCCTGTGATTGAAGCGCATCCGAACGCATGGCTCTTCTTCATCCCCTTCATTCTAATCACAGCATTTGCGGTGATGAATCTTGTTGTCGGTCTTATTGTATCAACAATGCAAGACGCACATTCAGAAGAAGAACTTGCGGCAACAGATCGTTACCGCGACGATATTAAAGCACGCTTAGAGCGCATTGAGAAAGCGATACTCGAAAAAAAGTAAGTGGGATCACTCCCACTTATAATTAAAACTCACTGAAACGCGGTCGAATTCAGATTGGTTCATAACGACCTCATGCCTAAGCCAGCTTTCCCAAAGCATCACATCGCCAATTTCTGGCTTGAGATAGATGAAACTTTTCATCTCACGGCGCGCATCTTTTATCCGCGGAGGCGCGGCCATCATCATGGCATGACGCGGGTCTTCTAGGCGCAGGGCGGATGCCCCCTTAGGCATGGCCACATATGTAGTCCCAGAAATAGCCGAGTGAGGGTGGATGTGAGCGGAATGAAAGCCACCTTCCGGCAAGACATTGATCCAAATATCTTCCAAGACAAGCTTTCGATCATTGAGATCAAATTGCAGATCTTCTGCAAATGCGCAAACATGCTGATCTAACGCTTCAACGACATCTTTGAAGATAGGAAATCGCCAAGGCAGATCTGTTAAAGACGCATAAGATGTATAGCCAGGGTATCCATTGGCCTCAGACCAATTTTGCCCTGCCTCATCATCTTCTGCAATGGCATAGCAGCTATCAAACAATTCATCATCAGAAATACCTGATCCAAATTCGTTTAAGCGGGCTTTATAGAGGCGGGTTGCGAAGAGTGTTTCAATATCAGGCATAATAAATGAGTTATTATGGTTTTATAGATATCATGCAATGCCAATCGCACAAAATCTTTGGGCTATTAAAATTTAACCTTAATTTTTGGAAACTCAAATTATAGTTAATATTATGTTAATAAAGTAAAAATCAACCTGATGAGGAGATACTCAAAATTTTCCATATAAGTTATTCTTGAATAACGGATGCATATCTGTTCCATAGTCTCTCGAAACGCTAAAAAAGGGAGCATTTACAAGCTGATTTTTCTTCAAAAGGATCATCAACCTACTAAATGCATATGCTAAAAAATGAAACACAGCGCGACAGAGAGCACACAATTCTATGTAACCTCATCGCAAAATTGCCCCTACCTTGAAGGGAAGCAAGAGCGCAAAATTTTTACAGCGCTGCAAGGAAACAAGGCACAAGAACACCACGACATATTGTCCAAGCAAGGCTTTAGGCGTTCTCAAAATGTCATTTACCGCCCCAACTGCGACGCCTGCAATGCCTGCATGTCTTCAAGAATTAATGTTGCCGATTTCACCATCAGCAAATCGCAAAAGCGAATCTTAAATAAAAACCAAGATCTGCTGAGAAGCGTCAACAGTTCTTGGGCCACAGAAGACCAATATCACCTTTTCAAAAAATATCTAACAAGCCGCCACTCTGATGGGGGCATGGCAGATATGGACGTCTTCGAATTTGCCGCCATGATCGAAGAAACTCCTGTCAAAACACGAATGATCGAATATCATTTCGCCACATCCGAGCCTAAAGAATCAAGCCTACAAGCAACATGTTTGACGGATGTTGTCGATGATGGGCTGTCCATGGTCTATTCCTTCTTTGATCCAAAACTTTCCGATCGCAGCCTAGGCACCCATATTATTTTAGACCATATTCGCATCGCGCAAGAAATGGGCTTGCCTTATGTATATCTGGGGTTTTGGGTTCAAGGCTCTCGGAAAATGGATTACAAAGCACGATTTTCAGGCCTTGAGATTTTCCAAGACAATGTCTGGAAAAAATTCGCAGATGTCAAAGATCGCGCACAGCTCTAATGAGCTGACGCACCAAGGATTGCATTTCGCCTAAGCATCTTCTTCGATAATATTTTTCTCGCCAAGCACCTCAAACGCCTGCCCTGAAGCAATAAGGCAGCTTTGCCCATTGGGCTGAGTGACTAACATGGTCCAAGTCCCCGTCTTTTCTGAAGCAAATGTTTCAAAAATGCCATTATTCGCCGCCAAGCCAATTGTTTGGCGACTTTCACCATATTTTGAGCTGAGCTTTTCAAGAATAATATCACGATTGCCACACCGCGGTGCTTGTGCGTGCAAAATATCAGCAGAAAGCACAACCATCCCAACTGACATATAAAATGCTTTCTTGATCATATTCTATCCTTTCACAAGCGCGAACTCTTCACATCGTGCTGGACTGAAAAATGGTAAGAAAACTTTATGAATCAGCAGCTCAGTTGTGAGACTCCTTGCAAACAAATATTTTATCCAGCGATTGGATTATGGTATTTGTAAATATTCAAAATATGGTTAAGCAGTAGATCTGAGGCAATCCAGAAGACGATACATTCCGTAAGCGCCACCAAGAGATGCGCATAGCTTCACAGATAGAAAGCTAAAAATGATGAAATTAAACACGCAGCAGCGCCCTTTTAGATCAACGCTTTATCTTCCAGCTTCCAACAAACGCGCGCTTGAAAAAGCGAAGAACTTGCCATGTGATTCATTGATTTTTGATCTCGAAGATGCCGTTGCCATTGACTGCAAAGCTCTCGCCAGAGAGCAGCTCAGCACAGCATTAACGCCCAAAGCTTACGGCGCGCGCACCATCTTGATTCGCGTCAACGGGCTAAACACGCCATGGGGCGCAGCAGATTTGCAAGAAACTTGCGCGCTTAAGCCCGATGGCATCGTGATCCCTAAAACTGAAACAAAAAGCCAAATGGACGCCTACGCAGATAAAGCGTGTGATACGCCTTTATGGGCCATGATTGAAACGCCGCTCGGCGTGATAAACGCGCATCACATTGCCTCACATCCACAGATTAATGGATTAATTTTAGGCACAAACGATCTGCAAAAAGACCTCCGCGCAGAATTTCAAAAAGACCGCCTCCCCCTCATGCAAGCCCTGCAGACAACCCTCCTCGCAGCCCGCGCCCATAATTGCATCGCCCTTGATGGCGTTTACAATGCCTTTCGTGATGAAGCCGGTCTGCAAGACGAATGCGAGCAAGGCAAAGCTTTAGGTTTTGATGGCAAAACTTTAATCCACCCCTCTCAAATCGCGATAGCCAATAAGATATTTTCACCTTCTGAAAGCGATCTCCAACGCGCACGCGGGCAAATTCATGCCTTCCAAGAGGCGCAAGCGAGGGGTGAAGGTGTTGCTGTCTTTGAAGGCGAAATCGTTGAAGGTCTGCACATTGAGGCAGCACGCGCGCTTTTAAACAAAGCAGAAATGATCAAAAAAAACGCAAGCGTTTTATAAGGCCCCCTGCTGCTGGCCAAAACGCACACGAGTATGAAGACGCTTTAAGATCCCAGACCAAAACATCAAATGCGCCTTCCATCCTATGGATTTAAACTTGCCTATGGATTTAAACTTGGATGAGCGGCACGCGTGATTGTTGCGAAAATTCAACGGTCGAATTTCTCTCAAATCTCTCAAAGCTGAGTTGATCTCGGGAGAATATTCGCAGGCGGGCAAGTCTGCACAAATAAGATGAGAGCGCCGTGTGCAGAAGCCTCAAGACTGAAGTCGATTATTTGAGCAAGAATATAAAACGAACACGCGCTATTGATTAAATTGAGCGGTTCGCGTTTAGTATGGGAGTGCGGTCTGGGAGGGGCGCGTGACCATCTGAATGCGGGGAGGCTTCGTTGGGCAAGCAAGACAAACAAAATGGGCTTTGCCTTTGTGTGATCAAAGGCGGCCTCATTAACGCCATTGATGACCTCAGGTTGAGGCAAAGGCCTCATACCCTTGTCTCAAAACTCTGCGGGCATGATCAATGTTATTTCCTCAAGGGCAAAGGCGGCCGGATCATTTGCACAGCAGAAGAGCAAGATTGCCTAATCTCCTACGTTGAAGACTGTCTGCAAAAGCCAGTCACAACGCAGGATATCGCTTGGTCCCGTCCAATACTTGGCCTGAGGCTACTGACAAAAGAGATAAACGCGATTGATGAGTGGATAGACGATGAGGCATCAAAATATCCACTTCAATACGCTGCGTGAATTACGAAAGGGAGAGAATATGTCACTTGTTTTAGAGGGCGTATCAAAGGTTGTCGACGGTCAGACGCATATTTATCCGACCGACCTTGAGCTAAAAAGCGGGACGATGAATGTTCTCCTTGGGCCAACCTCAGCAGGCAAAACATCATTGATGCGGCTCATGGCTGGCCTTGACGTTCCGAATGCGGGCAAAGTTATTTGGGATGGAAAAGACGTAACTGGCATGCGCGTGCAACACCGTGGCATCGCAATGGTTTATCAGCAATTTATCAATTACCCATCGATGACTGTGTATGAGAATATTGCCAGCCCGATGCGATTGTTGAACAAATCATCTCAAGAAATCGACACGGCTGTAAAAGAAGCGGCTGAGCTGATGAAGCTGTCCGATTTCTTGCAGCGTAAACCTCTCGAACTTTCTGGCGGACAACAGCAGCGCTGCGCCCTTGCTCGTGCCCTTGTGAAAGATGCAGGCTTGGTATTGTTGGATGAGCCACTCGCCAATCTTGACTACAAGCTACGGGAAGAACTGCGTGCTGAAATTCCCAAAATATTTGAAGAAGCGGGATCCATTTTCGTTTATGCGACGACCGAACCAGAAGAAGCCTTGCTGCTTGGCGGGAATACAGCCACGATGTGGGAAGGGAAAATTACCCAATTTGGCGCAACACCAACAGTTTATCGTCAGCCGGTAAATGCGACCACGGCGCGTGTTTTTTCTGACCCGCCAATGAACTTTTTGACCCTACACAAATCCGGTGATCAGCTGTTGTTCGCAAACGGGCAAGCTGCGCCAGCTTTGGGAAGTTTTACGAACCTTGATGATGGCGGATATGTTGCTGGTTTTCGTCCGAACCATCTGGAAATCGAAAAACATACCAGCGATGCGATTGAATTCACGGGAAAGCTGAACGTGACGGAAATCACGGGATCTGAGACGTTTATCCATTTGGACCATCATGGGGAAAACTGGGTCGGCCTCATCCACGGCGTTGAAAAACTCGAGATTGGAGCGGCAGTGAACCTCTATCTTGATCCAAAACACGTTTACATTTTTGCACAAGACGGCCGCTCTATCGCCCCCGCTTCTTATGCAGCAGTTGTCTGAGGGGACCCGCTAATGGCAAAAATTACTCTGCAAAATCTAGCGCATTCATATCATACAAACCCAAGCCATGAAGATGATTACGCGCTTAAAGAATTGAATCACGATTGGGTCGATGGAGAAGCTTATGCGCTTTTGGGATCTTCTGGTTGCGGAAAATCTACGCTTTTGAATATCATTTCAGGGTTGCTCACCCCCAGTCAAGGCCGCATTCTTTTCAATGATCGCGATGTCACGCAAGCCCCAACATCCGAGCGCAACATCGCACAGGTGTTTCAGTTTCCCGTTGTTTACGATACGATGACTGTTCGCGACAATTTGGCATTTCCTTTGCGCAATCGCGGGGCTGATGCACATTATATCTCTGATCGCGTTCAAAAAATCGCCTCAATGATTGGCATGGAGGTAACGCTAGATAAAAAAGCGCGCGGGCTTACAGCTGATGCAAAACAAAAGATTTCTCTCGGGCGCGGAATGGTGCGCGAAGATGTGAATGCGTTATTATTTGACGAACCCCTAACTGTGATCGATCCTCACATGAAATGGGAATTGCGCACACAGCTAAAATCGCTGCACCACGAATTTGGTCACACAATGATTTATGTGACGCACGACCAAACGGAAGCTCTCACTTTCGCGGATAAAGTGGCGGTGATGTATGATGGGCGCGTGGTCCAGATGGGCACACCGCAAGAGTTGTTCGAAACCCCACAACATACATTTGTGGGCTACTTCATCGGCTCGCCTGGCATGAATATTCTTGATGCACAAATCAATGGGAACACCGCAGTGATCGCTGGGCATGCGATCGCGCTTGGTAAAAGCTATGGCGCGCCTTTAGGCAAAACCGAACTCGGTGTGCGTCCGGAGTTTGTTTCTCTGAGCTCTGACGGCGCTGGCCTTCCGGTCACGATTAAGCGCGTGGAAGACGTAGGGCGTCATAAGATTGTGCGGGCTGATTTTCAGGGCACCGAAATAAACGTGATCGCGGCAGAAGGTGCGCATATTTCACCAGATATGAACCGTGTCATCTTCGATCAATCGGGCATTAATATCTACAACGATAGCTGGCGCATTGCGCCGCAGGAGGATTGATATGAATAAGACAGTAAATCAAAAGGCTTGGTTCCTTGTTCTTCCAGTTCTTATACTTGTCGCGTTTTCTGCGGTCGTACCGTTGATGACAGTTGTGAATTATGCATTCCAAGATACATTTGGGAATAATAAGTTTTTCTGGGCTGGCCTTGATTGGTTCAGCGATATGCTTGAATCTGAGCGCATGTGGTCTGCCTTGGGGCGTCAGATTGCGTTTTCCTCGATCATTTTGGCCATCGAGGTGCCCTTGGGGGTCTTCATAGCGCTCAATATGCCCAAAAAAGGATTTTGGGCGTCACTTTGCCTTGTTCTAATGTCTTTGCCTTTGCTGATTCCATGGAATGTTGTCGGGACAATTTGGCAGATTTTCGGCCGCGTTGATATTGGGCTATTGGGCTATACGCTTGATAAGCTTGGCATCGATTACAATTACACCCAAGATTTCTATGCTGCTTGGGCAACGATCATTGTGATGGATGTTTGGCACTGGACATCCCTTGTTGCACTGTTGGCTTATGCGGGGCTGCAATCCATTCCGAATGCCTATTATCAAGCGGCAAAAATAGACCAAGCCAGCCGCTGGAAGGTGTTCCGCTTCATCCAACTCCCCAAAATCATGGGTGTGTTGATGATTGCGATCCTGCTGCGTTTTATGGACAGCTTTATGATCTACACAGAGCCATTCGTTGTGACGGGTGGTGGGCCAGGCAATTCGACGACACTTCTTTCTATTGATCTCGTAAAAATGGCGCTTGGCCAATTTGACCTCGGCCCAGCCGCAGCTTTCTCAATTATGTACTACCTCGTGATCTTATTGATTTCATATGTGTTTTATACCGTGATGACGAACCTCGACAAACGGGAGGGCAACTAATGTCTACCGCACAAAAAAACGGAATTTTTGGTATGCCTAAGATCAAAGGCAGTGCCATAGTGATGGGGCTGTATCTTTTGTTTTTATTATTGCCGATCTACTGGCTCTTGAACATGAGCTTAAAGACCAACACTGAGATTTTAAATAGTTTCACACTTTGGCCTGCAGATCTTACCTTTGATAACTACAAGACGATCCTAACCGATGCGTCTTGGTACACAGGCTATTTGAACTCGATGGCCTATGTGATCATGAATATGGTTATTTCTTTGGCTGTTGCATTGCCTGCCGCCTATGCCTTTAGCCGTTACTCATTTCTCGGTGATAAGCATTTATTTTTCTGGCTCCTAACCAATCGCATGGCCCCCCCTGCGGTATTCGCTCTGCCATTCTTTCAACTTTATAGCTCTGTCGGCTTGTTCGACACGCATATCGCTGTCGCCTTAGCACATTGTTTGTTCAACGTGCCGCTCGCAGTTTGGATTCTCGAAGGCTTCATGCGCGGCGTCCCCAAAGAAATCGATGAGACCGCCTATATAGACGGCTATTCTTTCTCTCGCTTCTTTATTCGCATTTTCACGCCACTCGTTGCCTCTGGTATCGGTGTGACCGCGTTCTTCTTATTCATGTTCAGCTGGGTTGAACTGCTGCTCAGCCGCACTTTGACAAGTGTCAATGCAAAGCCGATTGCCGCGACGATGACACGCACAGTTGGTGCCGCCGGCATCGATTGGGGCGTATTGGCTGCGGCGGGTGTTTTGACCATCGTGCCTGGGGCCTTGGTGATCTACTTCGTGCGTAACTATATCGCTAAGGGCTTTGCCCTAGGCCGCGTTTAATAAGGGAGAGTGCAATTATGGAATGGATGGCTTGGACTTGGCCGACTGCGATTTTCTTTTTGATCATTGCAGCGACGTTGATCATCTTCACGATCTTAGCAATCAAATTTCCCGAAACCCCACGCATGGGCGTTTTGCGGATGGAAACAACGCGCGGTGACAGATTATTCATCGCGTTGTTGGGCTCGGCCTTTGTAAATTTGGCTTGGCTTGGACTACTCAGCGCACCCCAGTGGGGCGCGCTGATCGTCAGTTTCTTTTATGCCGTGGCGGTCTTCCGCTGGGTGTAACCGAAAATGTCGGCTTTCAAAGTCGACGTATTTTAAATTGTTCTATTTTAAGGGAGGAAATTAAAATGAACTTACGTCTGAAGGAGACGACTGCGCTGAGCGTTGTGGCATATATGATTGCCGCTCCTGCATTCGCAGATATGGATGCTGCAAAGGCATTCTTGGATACAGAGATTGGTGAGCTGTCGGCTCTATCTCGCGCAGATCAAGAGGCTGAACTTCAGTTTTTTGTAGATGCAGCTAAGCCTTTTGAAGGCATGTCCATCAATGTTGTGTCTGAAACCATCGGGACGCACACGTATGAATCCACAGTGCTTGCGCCTGCGTTCGAAGCCATCACCGGCATTAAAGTCACGCACGACTTGATCGGCGAGGGTGATGTTGTTGAAAAACTACAAACACAAATGCAATCTGGTGAAAACATCTATGATGCTTACATCAACGACTCTGATTTGATTGGCACGCATTGGCGCTATCAGCAGGCGCGCAATCTCTCTGATTGGATGGAGGGCGAAGGTGCCGCGGTTACAAACCCTAATCTTGATCTCGAAGACTTCATTGGCCTATCCTTTACGACTGGCCCAGATGGCAAAATCTATCAATTGCCAGATCAACAATTCGCAAACCTGTACTGGTTCCGATATGATTGGTTCAATGATGAGCAAAACAAGGCGGACTTCAAAGCAAACTACGGCTATGAGCTGGGTGTTCCTGTAAACTGGTCCGCCTATGAAGACATCGCAGAATTCTTCACGGGCCGCGATCTAAGCCGTCTAGGGGTTGAAGGCGACGTCTTTGGCAATATGGATTACGGTAAAAAAGACCCCTCTTTGGGGTGGCGCTATACTGACGCATGGCTTTCCATGGCCGGTGCTGGTGATGTCGGTGAACCCAATGGTCTTCCAGTCGATGAATGGGGTATTCGTGTAAATGAAAACTCACAACCTGTTGGCTCATGCGTCGCACGCGGCGGCGCGACAAATGGCCCAGCAGCTGTCTACGCCGTGACAAAAGCCATCGAGTGGTTAGAGAAATACTCCCCACCTGCAGCGGCTGGTATGACATTCTCTGAAGCGGGGCCAATTCCCGCACAAGGTAATGTCGCACAACAAATGTTCTGGTACACCGCATTTACGGCGGCATCCGTTGAGCCTGATCTGCCTGTGATGAACGCAGACGGCACACCAAAATGGCGCATGGCCCCTTCACCACACGGTGCATATTGGACCGAAGGCACGAAGATTGGCTACCAAGATGCCGGTTCTTGGACATTGATGAAATCCACACCTATCGAGCGAGCTCAGGCGGCTTGGCTCTATGCTCAGTTCGTGACGTCTAAAACTGTTGATGTGAAGAAAAGCCACGTTGGTTTGACATTCATTCGTGAATCCACAATCCAGCACGACAGCTTTACAGAGCGCGCACCAAAACTTGGCGGCTTGGTAGAATTCTACCGTTCCCCAGCTCGTGTTCAATGGTCTCCAACGGGCACCAATGTTCCGGACTACCCAAAACTCGCGCAACTGTGGTGGCAGAACATCGGCGATGCAATGTCGGGTGCGAAAACACCACAAGAAGCGCTTGATGCCCTTTGCGAAGATCAGGAAAAAGTGTTGATCCGCCTTGAGCGCGCAGGCGTCCAAGGTGACATCGGCCCTGTGATGAACGAGGAAGTCGATCCAGAGTACTGGTTGTCTCAACCTGGTTCGCCAAAAGCGAAGCTTGCAAATGAAGACGAAACGCCAGTGACGATCGCTTATGATGAGTTGATCAAATCTTGGCAGTAAAGTCATAATTCTGGGCCGATTAATCGGCCCAGAATTGCTATAGTTGTGAGCAAGAATGCCTAATATCGCCAATTGTCGGACAGGCCTTCCTCGACCCAAACTCCTTACGATCAATCACAGTCATAACCTTATCGAGGTGCCATTTGGCGGCAGATTTCGTTTCAATGCACTTGCGCAGCTGTGAGTATGAAACCAAAATAGATTATTGATTGCAAAAAGATACATTATATATAGAAATCGCTCTCGCAAACTCATCAGCACCTCACAGTAAAAAGGTCGCATCATGGCAAAAAAAGAACCTCGCGCTTGGCAAAGGATGCTTTCAGGGCGTCGGCTCGATCTTTTAGATCCAACACCTATGGATATAGAAATCGAAGATATCGCGCATGGTCTCTCTTTTGTGGCGCGTTGGAATGGTCAAACTCAAGGAGATTTTGCCTATTCTGTTGCCGAGCACTCGATACTTGTTGAAGCGATCTACACGCAGATGCAGATCAAGGCGGAGCCTAAGTGGCAGCTCGCCGCGCTTTTACATGATGCGCCAGAATATGTGATAGGAGATATGATTTCTCCCGTCAAAGCGGCGGTTGGGGCGAATTACGGCGTCTTAGACGATCGCCTTATGGCTGCCATTCATATCCGTTTTGGCCTGCCTGCGAAAATACCAGCGCAGATCAAAAAGAAAATCAAAAAGGCCGATCATATTTCCGCTTGGCTAGAAGCGACACAGATTGCGGGCTTTTCTATTGAAGAGGCGAATAAACTCTTTGGAAAGCCTGATGCGGAGGTCGTAAAAAACTTGAGCATCACGCTGCGCTCACCCAAAGAAACGCGTGCGGAATTCACCAAGAGATACGAAGCCTTATTAGAGCAACTCGATTAAAAAAAAGGCTTCAAACAGGCCTCTGACGACCAAGAGAAGGCCAATAATGACTAAGCCCGCCCCAGATACGGCGTTATAATTCACGACACGCGCAAGTCCGAATTTAAAAGCATAGAGTGCTGCAAAAGCGTAAACGGTTATAAATAGAGCATCTAAAGTAATAAAAATTGCGCCATATATTAGGGTCTGAAACGTGACATTGATATTGGGGTCAATGAACCCTGGGAATAATGCTAGGAAAAATATGATGGCCTTAGGGTTGGTCACACAAGCTAAAAAACCGCTCAAGAACACCTCTTTATCATTGCTCATATTCCCCTGCTCACTTGCGCATGGACTTTGCAAATCTACAAAGCTTTTATATGCAAGATAGAGAATGTAGCCACCCCCTAGCACTTGCAACCACGGCAAGATCAATGCGGAGATTTGCAGAAGGAATTGCAAGCCAATGGTTGCAATTGTGATATGGAAAAAACTTCCCAAACCATCGCCGAAGACGCAGTAGAACACAGCCCTTGGCCCACTCCGAAGCGCTTGTGCGGAGGCTAATGCGACAGAGGGCCCAGGCGTGGCGACAATCACGAAGGTCGCCAAGATGAAACCTATGAAAAGCGTTTCGTTCATTTATATTACACTCACAACACAAATCTACAGATCAGATATTCAATATAAAAAAGCCCCGCAAAATTGCGAGGCTTTTTATTCAAGATCTCATAATCTTAACAATAGTCTTAGTAGTAATGACCGTGGCGGTAATCCCAGCTGATGAAATGCTCGCTCATAAGTTCCATGATCTCTGTGCAAGCAAGGCCTTTGCGAATAAGCACTG
>CALLMA010000132.1 GCA_938008015.1 uncultured Celeribacter sp. | reverse complement strand
TATCATCCATTCGTTTCATATGCGCCTTATACTTCGATCCTTGACAAGAAAGAAGGGGATAATAATTCAATTTTTGTTCAGCGAATTGATTTAGATGCTTGACCTGAGGCGAAGTTCAGCACAGGTATAGTGCACGATAACTCAACAGATGAATATTTTAAATCTGTTTCATTTATAGGAGGCCAATATGGCATTTGAACTTCCAGATCTTCCCTATGCCCATGATGCACTTGAGGCACTTGGCATGTCGAAAGAAACGCTAGAATACCACCATGATTTGCACCATAATGCTTATGTCACTAATGGTAATGCTGCTATCGCTGGGACACAGTGGGAAGGCAAATCTCTCGAAGAGATCATCGTTGGTACTTATGATAAATCAGCTGTTGCGCAAAATGGTATCTTCAATAACATTTCGCAGCTTTGGAACCACAATCAATTTTGGGAAATGATGGGGCCAAATCAAACAGCAATGCCTGGTGAACTTGAAAAAGCTCTCGTTGAAAGCTTTGGTTCTGTAGATGAATTCAAATCTCAATTCTCAGCCGCCGGTGCTGGTCAGTTTGGATCAGGATGGTGCTGGTTGGTCAAAGATACAGATGGTTCTTTGAAAGTAACTAAAACTGAAAATGGTGTGAACCCACTTTGCTTCGGCCAAACAACTCTTCTTGGTTGTGACGTATGGGAGCATTCATATTACATCGACTTCCGCAACAAACGCCCTGTTTATCTTACAAACTTCCTAGATAAACTTGTAAATTGGGAGAATGTTGCCTCTCGTCTATGAGATCGCTCATTTGATCGTTTGAAATAAAAATGGAGGCTTTTTAGCCTCCATTTTGCGTTTAAAAATCTTGAAATCTTATTGGCTGCAAATCGCAGCAAGACCATCATATTTTTGCAATAGCCACGCGGGAGGATTGCTTGGCAAGATGTTATCAAGGCGTTCTTGGGTGTCGGCAAAAATACTTGAAATACGACTGTTTTCAATCATCTCAATAGGTTCACTCGAGGTAAGCCTATCTGCAACAACAAGAACAATCGCCACGATGATAATGCCTCGAAGGGCGCCAAATAAGAACCCAAAGGCATGATCAACTCCGCCTAAAGCGGTGCGGCGGATGAGCGATGAAAAGAGTGGTGTGAAAAAGGCGACAAGAATTAAAGCGAGCGCAAAAACAGCGATGAATGCAAGAATAACAGACATATCACAGCTGTCGCCGATAAAGGAGCCAAGGTAGGGCAATTCATGAATAAGAGGCATCGCAGCGGGAGTGAAGCTATAAGCGATCAATGTCGCCGCAACCCATCCTGCAATCGCCATTGCCTCACGTACAAAGCCTCGAGAGTAAGCTAAAATAGCAGATACAAAAATTGTAAGTGCTGCAATACCGTCAACTATGGTAAATTCCATTCCAAAACGCCTCTTTAATACACCGTTATACGCTCATAACGAAAGCAGCTTCAAGGATCAACCCGCGCCAAATATATCGCCAACAAAGCTTGTGAGATCGTTCATTTGCTTCATTTGAAAGTCTTTTTCAGGACTAATCTTCAAGTTTTCCGGGCATATTGCACTAGAAAATCCGAGTTTTTTGGCCTCTTTTAGACGATTTTCTGTTTGTGAAACGGAGCGCAAACTCCCTGATAGGGATATTTCACCGAATACGACACAGTCTTTAGGCAAAGCCGCATCCTCTCGTGCGGATAGTAATGCTGCCGCGACGGCAAGATCTGCAGCAGGTTCTGAAACCTTCATTCCGCCAGCTACATTGAGATAAACATCTAATCCAGCGAAAGGGATGCCGCAGCGAGATTCAAGAACAGCTAATATCATTGCAAGTCTGGATCCATCCCAACCGACGACAGTTCGACGCGCTTGTGAATGCGGAGAAGGGGCGATGAGTGCTTGAAATTCAACTAGAACAGGGCGTGTGCCTTCAATTCCTGCAAAAACAACAGATCCAGGCGCTGGATCGTCGCGCTCTGATAGGAAAAGAGCTGAAGGGTTTAAAACTTCTGCAAGCCCTGAGCCGGTCATTTCAAAAACACCAATTTCATGAGCTGGGCCAAATCGGTTTTTTACAGCGCGTAAGAGACGAAATTGATGCCCACGTTCACCTTCAAAATAGAGTACCGTATCAACCATATGCTCAACGACACGAGGGCCAGCCAATTGCCCTTCTTTGGTGACATGGCCGACAAGGACCACGGAAATACCACGCGTTTTTGCAAAATTCACTAACTCATGCGCCGCTGCGCGCACTTGTGATACAGATCCAGGCGCACTTTCAACATTATCAGCCCACATTGTTTGAATGGAGTCGATAACCACAAGCTGAGGCTTCTCAGTTTCTAAAGTCGTTAAAATATCGCGTAAATTTGTTTCTGCTCCAAGCTGCACATTGGCATTGCCAAGCCCTAATCTTTGCGCGCGCATTCTAACCTGCGCGCTGGCTTCTTCTCCTGAAATGTAGATGACTTTCAAACCAGTATCGGCGAATTTCGCGGCCGCCTGCAAAAGGAGTGTCGATTTTCCTATCCCAGGATCACCGCCCACAAGAATTGCAGAAGCAGGGACGAGCCCACCACCGAGAACACGGTCAAATTCATCCATGCCACATGAGGTGCGTTTGGGAGGGGCTTCACGTGCTGAAAGAGGCGTAAGATCAATTTCCTTGCCTCTGAGGCCGCCAAGTGTTTTTCCTTTTGGTCCACCGGAGGACAGGGGCTTTTCTTCTGCGATGCTATTCCATTCACCGCAATTTTCACACCGCCCAGACCATTTGGTGTAGCTTGAGCCACATGATGAACACGTATAATTCTTAGAAGATTTTGCCACGTTTTGCCCTGCCTTTATGTTCTTATTGTGTTCTACATAAAATGCGAGGCCATTTCAAACTAAATTCTCTATCTCAATGTCTCAATTGGCCCTTCAGGGGAGCCAGATATAAACTGCGTAAGATATGGATCATCAGCATGATCTAAGTCTTTAACATCACCATGCCAACGCAGCTTACCTCTATGAAGCATCGCGACTTTATCTGCGATGGCGCGAACAGAGGTCATATCATGGGTGATCGTCAATGCTGTTGCTCCCATTTCTGTTACAATTTCACGAATGAGATCGTTAATCACGCCAGACATTATCGGATCAAGGCCAGTTGTCGGTTCATCAAAAAAGATAATTTTAGGATCTGCGGCGATTGCACGAGCAAGGCCAACGCGCTTTTGCATACCACCTGATAATTCCCCTGGCAGCTGATCGGCAACATCTGCGCTTAATCCCACGCGGCGAAGTTTCTCAATTGCAATTTCACGGGCCTCATCCTTTGATTTTTTCAAAGAACCCCGCAAAAGCCGAAAGGCTACATTTTGCCAAACGGGCAAACTATCAAAAAGGGCGGCACCTTGGAACAACATGCCAAATTGCGCCAAAAATGCATCGCGATCTCCTGTTTGAGTGATCTCTTCTTCCGCAACTTTAATAGAACCAGAATCAGGTGTAATAAGGCCCAAAATACATTTCAAAGTGACCGATTTTCCGGTGCCAGAGCCCCCAATAATCACACAGCTTTCACCTTGTTTAACGTCAAGATCAAGCCCTCTTAAAATTTGCTTAGAGCCGAAAGATTTATGGATGTTTTCAAGAGTAATCATGCTGCAAAAAAGGCCTGTGTGAGAAGGAAATTAGCGGCTAGAATCAATATAGCCGCTGAAACAACTGAAGCTTTTGTGGCTTGCCCAACGCCTTGCGCGCCACGGCCAGAATTCATGCCATAATAACAGCCCATTAAAGTTGCAATAAAACCAAAAACAGCGCCTTTAACGAGGGAGCTGATGATATCGGCAGCTTGCAAGAAATTGATGGTATTGCGCAAATATGTTGCTGAATTGAAATCAAGGCTTTGCGTGGAGACGAGCCATCCCCCCATGATACCAATAATATCACCAACGGCCACAAGGAAAGGAACAGTCAAAAGACCCGCCCAAACGCGCGGTGCTGTGAGGTATTTCATCGGATGTGTTGAGAGGGTGACGAGGGCATCGATTTGCTCGGTCACTTTCATAGTCGCAATCTCAGCCGCTACAGAAGCCGTAACCCGCGCGGCAATCATCAGACCTACCAAAACAGGCCCTAGCTCTCGCACCATGCCGATAGCAACGATTTGTGGTACAACAGCCTCAGCTGAGAAACGGGAACCCCCTGCATAAATTTGCAAGGCAAGGGCGCCTCCCGTAAATAAAGAGGTCAGTCCCACAACAGGGAGAGAAAGATATCCAATATTCATCAAGCTGATTAAAAGCTCACGCCCATATACAGGAGGGGTGAACATATGGCGTAGCGTTTGGGCTGTGAAAATAGAGACACGCCCAACCATTGCGGAAAATGATAAGGCGGCAGCGCCTATGGAGCCTAAAAAGTGGTTTAGAAATTTGATCATAATTTATAATGCCTGTTATAGCGTGGGCCGAGGGACGTTAAGATCTCATAGCCAATTGTACCAGCAATATCGGCGATTTGATCGACGCTTTGATGGGCACATAGTAAATCTAAGCTATGCGGCTCAGTTTGAAGATCGGTCACGTCAACCGCGATCATATCCATGGAAACGCGTCCTAAAAGCGGGCAGGGTGTTTGCTTGTGAAAAAGATGTGCTTTATTTGAGATATGGCGTGTCACACCATCGGCATATCCGCAAGCAATTGTCGCCACGCGGCTCGGGCGCTGTGCTGTCCATGTGTTCGAATATCCAACAGTTTCACCGATTTCGACATCTCGAATTTGGATGATTGGAATATTTGTATGCACAACAGGGGCTGCGCCTGCGAAAGGCAAACCACCATATAAGCCAATGCCAGGGCGCGTTAAATCAAAGTGATACTCTGATCCAAGCAATATCCCTCCCGTAGCTGAGAGAGAGCGCCTTGTTTCGATACCATCAGTTAGCGCTTTGAAAACCTGAAGTTGTTGCCGATTCATACTATGATCAGATGTATCAGCACAAGATAGATGGCTCATAACCAACTCTGGTTTTTTTGCTAAGAGTTCAGATTTGAGATCATGCCACTCAGCAGGCTCGAGGCCGAGACGGTTCATCCCCGTATCGAGCTGGACGCCAAAGGCCGCATTTGGCAATGTCTTAAAATGACGTGTGATTTGCTCTTTTGAATTCAGCATAGGCGATAGATTATACTGAGAAATCAGTGAGAGGTCGCCTTCCATATGACCGCTAAAAACACCGATCCAAGCACGATCACCGATTGCTTGCCTGAGCTGAGCCCCTTCTTCACATGACGCCACGAAAAAAGATTTTACGCCCGCGCCGCTCATAGCTTTGCTAAGCTCTGAAACACCCAAACCATAAGCATTGGCTTTAACCACAGCCGCTGTTTCAACGGATGTGCCAGATAGGGCGTCTAGAGCCTGCCAATTTGAGACTGCGGCGTTCAAATCGATGGTGAGTGTTGGGTTTGCCATCAAAAAAACCTATTCGTAATCTATGTTACTATATCTTTCAGGGGCTAAATTCCCGAAGCGGGTATATTGTGCCTCAAAGCTGAGTTCGACTGTCCCAATCGGGCCGTGACGCTGCTTGCCTAAAATCACTTCGGCTTTGCCGTGCAGGCGCTCCATGTCTTCCATCCACTTCTCCATTTCAGGAGAGTTATCATCGGGCTTTTCGCGCTCTTTATAATATTCACCACGGTACACAAACATAACAACATCCGCATCTTGCTCAATAGAGCCAGATTCGCGAAGATCTGAGAGCTGCGGGCGCTTGTCGTCTCGGTTTTCAACCATACGAGAGAGCTGTGAGAGGGCGATCACGGGGATATTGAGTTCCTTTGCGATCGCTTTAAGACCCATTGAAATTTCACCAATTTCTTGGACGCGGTTTCCTTCGGTGCGGCTTGTTCCGCGCACGAGCTGAAGATAGTCGACAATCAAAAGATCGAGCCCATGTGTCCGCTGCAATCGACGTGCGCGTGCCGTCAGCTGAGAAATGGGAATGGAGGCTGTGTCATCAATATAGAGGGGGCAGGTTTCTAAGGTTTTCGCGGCTTCTACAAATCTGCGAAATTGCTCTTCATCCATATCCCCTTGACGGATTTTATGCGAAGAAATTTCAGCGGCTTCCGCCAGAATACGAGAAGCCAGCTGTTCGGCGCTCATCTCAAGGGAGAAGAAGCCAACAACACCGCCCTCAACAGCGCCTGTTTTCCCATCCGCGAGCTGGCCTTTTCTATAAGCCTTCGCAATATTATACGCGATATTTGTTGCAAGGGAGGTCTTCCCCATAGAAGGACGGCCTGCGAGGATAATGAGGTCAGATTTATGTAATCCGCCCATTTTCTTATCAAGATCAAGCAGATCCGTGGCGATACCAGCCATCCCGCCACCACGCTCATAAGCATTATTAGCAGTCTGAACAGCTTGAGTAACAGCAGATAGGAAAGATGTGAAACCTGTTTCGCCTTTGCCTTGTTCGGCGAGGGAATATAGCTTTTGTTCTGCTGCGACAATTTGCTCGGAAGGCTCGCGATCATCAGCCCCAGAACTGGCACTTCCAACGATCTCATGCCCCACCTCAATAAGTTGGCGGCGTAAGAAAAGATCATAAATAAGTTGTGCATAATCTCGCACAGCGTAGGTAGAAATTGCCGCGCCAGCAAGCTTGGCTAAATAGCTTGGCCCCCCTAATTCACGCAGACCAATGTGATCTTCCATATAGGCTTTTAATGTGATCGGCGAGGCGAGCATATTTTTTGAAATGCGGTCTGAGGCTTTTTCAAAAATATCTTTATGAACCGGATCAAAGAAGTGTTCCGATGTGATAATGGATGCGATTTTATCGAAACTATCGTTATTTGTGAGCAGGGCGCCTAATAGCTGTTGCTCGGCTTCAATATTATGTGGAATGATGGCTGCATCACTCTCGTGATCCGTTGACTTGATAACACTTGCACCCATTTTTTGTACAGAAGTTCCAACTTCAGCACTCGTTATAGTATTCATTTGATCGGAGGCCATTGTTTCGTTCACGGTTCAACTTCTTTATGTGCTGCGTATTTGCGCTATATTGACGATTTGGCACAAGAGAAGCAACGCTGATCTGCATAAATAAAGCTTCATACAGACCGCACTGATCTCAATGTGACAATCTTCGCAATAAGATTATTGTTTTTTGTTTTTCTCTTGCCACTCACGCGGCGCATTGAGGAAGTTTTCAACCTCCTTTAATGTCTTCTCATCAAAGGATTTTTGTGCCTTTGCTTCAGCAAGAACATCCCACCACGTGCATAGAGAATGAAGAGAGACACCATGATCACCGAGCGTCTTTTCAGTTTCCGGAAATATGCCGTAGTAAAAGATCACCGCAGTATGAGCACATTGTGCACCCGTGTCGCGGATGGCATCGACAAATGAAAGTTTGGATCCCCCATCAGTCGTTAAATCTTCGACCAATAGAACGCGCTCGCCTTCTTTCATTACCCCTTCAATACGCGCATTGCGCCCGTATCCTTTAGGCTTCTTACGAACATAAGTCATTGGCAGAGCTAGACGTTCAGCTATGAGTGCTGAAAAAGGAATGCCTGCAGTCTCACCGCCTGCAATATTGTCGAATGCTTCCATCCCAACATTCCGCATGACTGTGACAGCTAAAAAATCCATCAACGTTGAGCGAATGCGCGGGAAAGAAATGAGTTTGCGACAATCAACATAAGTTGGTGAGGGCAGGCCTGAGGCTAGGATGAAAGGGGTGTCAGTATTGAAATCAACAGCTTTAATTTCAAGCAGCATCCGAGCTGTGAGGCGGGCAATTTCTGTTTCATCTGGGTAGCAAGAAGGAATCATATCTTATTCTTTCAATTATATTTTTACATGCCAATGAAGAGGCATTTGTGGATCAAACACTGTGACGTCACCATCGGGTGTTTCGATTTTGGCAGGATATTCAATCGGCTCAGCCTTGGTAAGTGTGATTTTTTTGGAATTCACAGGCAGGCCATAAAAGGTAGGTCCATTCAGGGAGGTGAAGGCTTCTAAATTCTCTAGTTTGTCTTCCTTATCAAACACTTCCGCAAGTATTGAGAGGGTATTTGTGGCCGTGAAACACCCAGCACATCCGCATGCGCTTTCTTTCGCGCCATCAAGATGGGGGGCGGAATCTGTGCCTAAGAAATAGGATGTATTCCCAGATGTTGCCGCTTCGACCAAGGCCAAACGATGCTCTTCTCTCTTCGCAACAGGCAAGCAATAATAATGCGGCTTTATACCGCCCACAAGAAGATGGTTTCTGTTTATAACAAGATGATGTGTGGTGATTGTTGCCGCAAGATTATCACCACCCTCGCGCGCATATTCAGCGCCTTGCTTGGTCGTAATATGTTCCATAACCACCTTAAGTTCTGGATTTCTTCTGCGAATTGGATCGAGGACTTTATCAATGAAAACGGCTTCACGATCAAAGATGTCGACCTCATGTTTAACGACCTCTCCATGAACGCATAAAGGCATCCCTAACTCAGCCATTTTTTCGAGAACGGGCTGTATCTTATCAAAATCTGTGACGCCAGAATCAGAATTCGTTGTTGCGCCAGCAGGATAGAGCTTAACAGCTTTAACAAGCCCAGATTGATAAGCGCGTTCAACATCAGATACATCTGTCTTTTCTGTGAGATAAAGCACCATCAAAGGCTCAAAAGACATTCCAGCAGGCAATGCAGAAAGGATGCGTGCGTGGTAGGCTTTGGCCATATCAAAGGTTGTGACGGGAGGGATCAAGTTGGGCATAATGATCGCCCGGGCAAAATGTTTTGCTGTTTCAGGCAAGACAGATTTAAGCATATCACCATCACGAAGGTGAAGATGCCAATCATCAGGCTGCTGTATCGTCAGGGAAGAATTAGAAGGCATTTTATCACCTTTTTGTAGGCTTACTTTGTGCTTAAACTTAAGGAGTAAGCACAAAGTAAAATATAGGTTTTATTTATTTTTTGGCTCAGGATTTGCCTTCGCATTGGAGCCCAAAGGATCATCCGCTCTTTGAACGGAACCTTCAAAATGCGCGCCAGATTCAATTGCGATTGTTTTGTGAATAATATCACCTTTGACATGCGCGGTGGAAGTCAGACGAACTTTTAGGCCGCGAACGCTCCCAATAATATTGCCATTTACCACAACATCATCGCCAACGACTTCACCATTGATTGTCGCCGATTGTCCAACAGTCAAAAGATGTGCGCGGATATTGCCATCGACCTTGCCTTCGATTTGGATGTCGCCACTTGTCGCAATATCACCAATAATTTTCAAATCTGTAGAGATATAAGAGGGGGCTGGCTTGGCCTTCGGGGCTGCTTTGAGAGGCTCGTTCATCGGAGTTTTTACAGGCGAATTTACGGGATTGAGAGCATCAGGTTTTGCAGGGATTTCAGTTGAATTTTGTTTTGTTTCACTGGGTTTATTTTTAGAAAACATCGCGTGCAGCCTTAATATAAATCATTGGATTGATAGCCTCTCCATTTATACGCACCTCATAATGTAAATGCGTGCCAGTTGAGCGGCCTGTATTTCCCATAGCACCAATTTTTCTTCCAAGCGAGACTTTTTGGCCCTTTTTTACATTTATGGCAGAAAGATGTGCATAGCGCGTTTCGATGCCGAAATCATGCTGAATTTTCACAATATTACCATAGCCAGATTGACGCCCTGCAAAAGTGACAACCCCATCAGCAGTTGCATAGATTGGTGCGCCATGAGCGGCTGCAAAATCTGTGCCTTTGTGCATTCTGCCCCAGCGCGGCCCAAAACCGGAAGTAAACCGAAATGAGCCTTTAACGGGCATGGCAAAGGGTGTTTTTTGAGCGGCAATGCGGTAAAGATTGAGAGTATCCATTTTTGCAATGATCGCATTAGCACGCAAGCTATCTGGATCTTCTGTACCATCTTGCATTGGGAAAGAAATTGGCGTCAGAGGGCCGCCCGTGCCGGAGTATCTTTGGCGGATTTGTTTAATGATTTGATCAGGATTAAGGCCAGCATCTTTAAACATATCATCGAGAGGTTTGACAGAGAGTGTGACGGCGTCTTCAAGTTGAGAAAAAATACGGTCATTTTTTTCATGAATTAACTTCAAATCTGTTTCAAGCGTTTGAGAGCGCTCAATCGCTTCTTGAGCGGCCAGATTCATATCGTCGCGCTCAGTTAATACATCATCTAAAATCGCGAGAATAATATCTTGATCAGCCTCGGAAAGCGCATCAAAATCAGCTCTTTCTTCATTTTCATTAAGCTCATTCTCAAGCTTTAAAAATTGCTCTTCTACATCACTGCGTTCTTTTAAGGCGAGCCTCAAATTATCTTGCATGGTAGAAATGCCAAGCTCCAACTCATGGATGCGCTCTTGGGCTTCAATAAGCTCAACTTGCATTTGCGCACTGTTATCAAGTATCGCATTGAGCTTATTTTGTGCATTTATAGCTTCTTGGGTTCTTATAGAATTTTCTTCAGTGAGCTGAGTAAGCCTATTCTCATATAAGCCTAGCGTTTGCTCTGAGCTTTCACTTGACGCATTTTTGGTAAAACTGCTGACTGCATAATTTGCACTCGTAAAAACACCCCAGCCCATAAGTGCTGTGCACAAGAAACCAGCCATGATTTGCGTGCTGGTTGAAAGGCGGAAAAACCTAGTACCCTCACTGGAGTTTATAACCAGATTTCGTTCTGGTATTTTCTTCTTAACAGCTGAGGTTGCTTTACTCATCATTTCATCCTGTTTCGGCGCATTTTTATCTATTAATAAATATTTAATATGCTCGCAAGAAACTATGGACTTAAATTTATTATAAGCGAGTTTTTGCAGATAAGCCCAAATAGCCAATGACCAAATAGGAAATGAAACGAATAATGTACCAATAATATTTAGTATTTTTGCGATGTGAGGTTTTAATCAAGCTGGGCGTGTATAAGTTCATAATTTACATTAGGAATAAAAGCCCGATCAGGGCAAAGATATACCTCTGAAATCTCGCCTTCTAATGATTGCGCTTTATACACATTCATACAAATAACATCCCCATTGAATGTCATCATTTTAACCGCACAATCAAAATATAGCTCATTCCTACCCGTAAGAGGCCATGCGGAGGAAGCGTTTGTTTTATTATGAACGGGGGTATCTACAAATTGATAGATGTCGCTTATTTGTAAGTTTTCGTGAATGGTGAAGGCTTCATGCAAATTTACACCATCAACAACGATGAACTGCGTAGAATGATAGACGAATTCATACTCGAGCAAATATCTCTGCGCATTTCTCGATTGTGCTAAAACTGCCATTTTAACCTTACCCCAAAAAATATTCTCAAAAATATATATTTGAGAATGAACACCCTAATCAAACCTGTAACTACATCTATAAGTTGATTGCATTTTAAAATATCGACTGCAATCTCTTTGGCCTTTTAGTTATTTTATTTAACAAAATCAAGCAGGCTGTTTGACGCATGTTTGAAATATTAAGAATAGGCTAGATCAATCAGGCGGGGTATAAATATGACCTTGAGCAAACTTTGCACTTTGAGGTGAAAAATGTGATAGGCTTGTGGTAGCAAATGCTAGGAAAATCAAATCAGCTTTTAAAAGCAAAGGGTGAATAAGATGCTGCTTAAAGATCAGATGTTTAATGAGACAACCTTAAGTGATCTTGCCCATATTTTCGATAAAAACCTTGATTACTTTTCGGCTCGTAAATTGGTAAGGGAAGTATTGCCCTTATTTCCGGATCTTGAATTTATGGAACGGCTAGAAGCGATTGCCGATGGCTTGGAAAATCAGCTGCCACGTGATTTTTATCAAATGATGGAAGCTCTTACGGCCTCTTTGCCGGCTCAACTTGATTCTCATAAAACAGATGATGATTTCGGCGAATTTATCCATGCCGTATTTGGTATTTTAACAGTTCGTCATGGATTGAATGATCATTGCGAAGAAAGCTTGTTGTTTTTACGCGAAGCAACAAAGCGGTTTTCGATGGAGTTTTATATCCGACCCTTCATTGATAAATACCCTGAAAAGACATTGAATTTTCTCAAAGAATGCGCGCTTGATGAAAATTATCATGTGAGGCGACTGGTAAGTGAAGGGACGCGCTTAAAATTACCTTGGGCAAAGGCTATTCAAATCGAGCCCTCTCAATCCATCGAGCTGCTTAACCTTCTTTACGCCGATAAAACGAGATATGTCACACGATCGGTTTCAAATCATTTAAATGATATTTCGAAAAGCAATCCAGATTTAGTCATAGAGACACTTTCAAAATGGCGCGATGAGGGCCACCAAGACGCAACTGAGTTCAATTGGATGTCAAAACATGCCTTACGCACTCTCATTAAGGAGGGGCATATGGGAGCAATGGCGTTCTTAGGCTATGATCCGAATGTTGAATTGTCGAAAATCAATCTAAGGCTTGAAAATAAGACCATTGAAAGGGGGGATGCCCTAAATTTCGGCCTCCAAATCCATTCCAAAAAAACAGCCCCACTGCTAATTGATTATATCATCCGCTTTAATAAGGGGGGCGGCAAGCATGGTTTTAAGGTCTTCAAACTTAAAGCCGCCTCAATCTCGCCTGCAAAACCTGTACAAATCCAGAAAACGCATAAATTCAAATGGGACGCGACGACGTTTAAACTCTATCCTGGCAC
Organism: uncultured Celeribacter sp.; assembly: GCA_938008015.1. Classification (GTDB taxonomy): domain Bacteria; phylum Pseudomonadota; class Alphaproteobacteria; order Rhodobacterales; family Rhodobacteraceae; genus Celeribacter. The sequence goes on along the minus strand of CALLMA010000132.1, from coordinate 18,919 downwards.
GCATCAGATCCAGATTCAGATCAATGGAACCATCTGCGCGACGTCTGAGTTCATCTTACTTTAAAACCAATAGTTTTGCCGGCCACGGCGCCCACTTAAATGACGAGCTGGCATATTGCTAACTTCTTTTTGCATTGTTAGAAGCATAGAAACCGAGAGTTTCACTCAAGCTCTATTCTGCGACAGTTGAAAGAATGAATTGTGACAACGCCACGCCTTGAAATCAAAAACCTAAAAAGATTATTTTCAGGCCGCCTCGCGGTGAATGATGTGTCTTTGAAAGTCATGCCGGGGCAAGTAACATGTCTTCTGGGGCCATCGGGATGTGGAAAATCGACAACTCTGCGCATGATTGCAGGTGTTGAGATGCAAGATAGTGGTGAAATATATGTAGATGGTGAGCTTGTCTGCGATACTATTTTTCGCATTCCCCCTGAAGAACGTTCGATCGGGTTAATGTTCCAAGACTTTGCGCTTTTCCCTCATCTCACCGTCGGCCAAAATATTGAGTTTGGCATCAAAGGGAGTAAAAAAGATAAGCAAAGCAGAGTTGAAGAACTCCTTCACAAAGTGAACCTCTCTCAGGCGCTCAATAAATACCCCCATCAACTATCAGGTGGAGAGCAGCAACGCGTTGCATTGGCACGCGCCTTAGCGCCGCGACCCTCAATTATGCTTATGGATGAACCTTTCTCAGGCCTCGATGAACGCTTAAGGGATGATATTCGTGATGCGACGTTAAACATTTTGAAGTCTGAGAATACGGCCGTATTGCTTGTCACACATGAGCCACATGAGGCGATGCGTATGGCTGATGAAATTGCTTTGATGCGTGATGGTGTGATCGTTCAAAGCGGAGCGCCTTATAATATCTACAATGCTCCAGTAGACTTAAATTCAGCATCATTTTTTAGTGATATCAATATTATAAAAGGCGAAGTTAAATCTGGTTTGGTACAAACAGCCTTTGGCGAATTCTTCTGCCCCGGTCAAAAAGATGGGGCTTTTGTTGATATCGTTATTCGTCCGCAACACGTGCGGATCGATTTCGACAGGCAAGGCCGAGGACCTTTGCCCACCGCGCAAGATGGAATTGCCGCTCGCGCCGTTGTTGTTCGCTCGCGCTATATTGGCCGCGAAAGTCTTGTTGAATTTAAAATGGAATTTGATGGTTCAATTTTAAAAGCCAGCGTCCCATCTGTTTTTCTACCAAAGCCAGATACGCCAATGTGGCTTATGATTAGGAGAGAGCGGTGTTTCGTCTTTCCGGAAGCCCTCGAGAATTAAGACTTAAAATGCTTGGACAGCTTGAGGCCTTGCCCTTGATAATTTGAGGCAAGATCTGAACCATATATTTTGGTTGGTTTCGATGACATATGTTCGTAGACCAATCTTCCAACAATCTGCCCATGCTCTAATACAAACGGCGCTTCATGGCATCGAACTTCAAGTACACCACGTGATCCAGAACCTCCGGCATCACTATGCCCAAATCCTGGGTCGAAAAACCCTGCATAATGGACGCGAAACTCGCCAACCATCGCAAGATAGGGTGTCATTTCAGCAGCATAATTAGGTGGAATATGAACGGATTCTTGGCTCACAAGGATATAAAAAGCCCCAGGATCTAAAATGATACGCCCGCTATCAGTGTGAATAGGCTCCCAATAATCCTCAGGATTGTAATGATTGAGATTATCTAAATCAATTATACCGGTGTGCGGCTTGGCCCTATAACCAACAAGATTGCCTTTACGCGGCTTCAAATCAACGGAAAAACCCAAGCCTTGATCAATATGCGCTTGCCCATCAACCAAAGGGGATGACAGGTGAAGTGCTGTCAATTCTTCATCATCAAGTATCGAATGGGATTCACGAAAGCGTATTTGATTAAGCCGCATTCCAGCTCGAACAAGGACGGAAAAGGAGCAGGGGCAAATTTCCGCATAAAGCGGCCCATTATAACCCGCAGGAATTCTATCAAATTCAACACCTTCATCTGTTATTGTGCGTGTTAAAAGATCGAGGCGCCCAGTTGAACTTTTTGCATTCGCAATAGCTTGAATATGCTCTGGCAGAGATAAACCTTCCATTAATGGCACAACATAAACGCATCCTTTTTCGAGGACAGCACCATCCGTTAAATCGAATTCATGCATACCCATTTCGCTAAGGCGTTCTTTGACGGCATTGCCTTTTCCAGTCAGAAAAGAGGCGCGTACACGATATGCACGCGTTCCAAGGCGAAGATCGAGGGAGGCAGGTTGAACTTGAATGTCTTCAATAGGAGATTGGGCATTGATCTTATTCATATTAATCATATCGCGAATTGCGTGATCTGCTATGACGCCCATCGTTCTTTTCTCCAATAATTATAAACCCCTACTCCAGAAAAGCTAGAACTCAAAGAGGTTTGAAATACAAGCGAAATCGTACCAAAATAATGGTCGGGCTAGCAGGACTTGAACCTGCGACCTTCCGTCCCCCAGACGGACGCGCTACCAGGCTGCGCTATAGCCCGCTTGTGCTTATTTCATAGTGATTTTAAAGAGAGCTGCAAGTGTAAACTGTTATATAAAAAGAAAAAGATTACATTTGTTCGTAAAGACGTTCAGCACGCTTCAAAATATTCTCAAGCACCTTGAGATTGGATTTCCTGAGCATCTCAACATTAACAGCGCGACGCCAAGCTTGATTTTGCTCCGCGCCTTGGCTTGCTTCCACATTATCTGCTGTCGAAGACGTATTAATGCTGTTTTTCTTGGAATTATTTTTAGGAAATGAAAGAATTATATTTTTATTTTCAGATGGAAGGGGCACCAAATCTTCTGGTGCATCTACATGCATCGGCGCTTCATCTGTAGCCGCATCGCGGGCTTGGTCTGCAATATCTGACGGTTCGCTTTGTAGAGATGTCTCATTTGTCGAAAAGGAAGAAACATGCTCAACGCCTTGTTCGCGCAGAAGTTTCTGAACGCCTCTGATGGTCATGCCATCTTCATGGAGTAATTTTTTAATTCCACCAAGCAGTGCCATATCGGCAGGGCGATAATAACGTCTTCCGCCAGTACGTTTAACAGGCTTGATTTGAGAAAATTTGCTTTCCCAAAAACGTAAGACATGTGCAGGTGTTTCCAGCCACTCCGCAACTTCAGTGATCGTGCGAAATGCAGTAGGGGATTTATTCATCTAAATGAATACCTTATTTCTTATTCCCGTTCTCAACGCGTTCTTTCATCAGATGAGAAGGGCGGAATGTCAAAACGCGGCGTGCCGTAATTGGAGCTTCTTCGCCAGTTTTTGGATTTCTACCGATCCGCGCAGTTTTTTCGCGGGTTTCAAACGTTCCAAAGGAAGAGATTTTAACCGATTCACCAGATACAAGTGAATCGGAAATGTGCTTGAGGACACTTTCTACTAAGACTGTTGATTCGTTGCGGCTGAGGCCGACTTCGCGAAAAATACTCTCACTGAGATCCATACGTGTTAGTGTTTTACTCATTAAAGTCTCCTAAAGATTGCAACTTCGTCAAAAGTTTGTCAGTTTAAATACGGTTCGTCAATAAAAAGCTTACTTATTATTAAAATTCGCAGTTGTTCTTACCACCGAAGAACAACTGCGCCCCATGCTAAACCACCGCCAATTGCCTCAGCAACGCAAATGTCACCATCTTTAATTTGGCCACGCTCTCTTCCAACAGACATTGCCAATGGGATAGATGCGGCCGAGGTGTTACCGTGATCTTGAACCGTAACGACAACTTTATCCATTGGAAGGCCAAGCTTCTTAGCCGTGCCTTCAATAATGCGAATATTGGCTTGATGCGGAACAACCCAGTCAATCTCGTCACTCGAAATATTTGCTTTTTCGAGAGCTGTCTGTGCAGTCGAGGCAAGTTTTTGTACAGCTTGACGAAACAAAGCATTGCCTTGCATTTGCAATTTACCAGATGTTCCTGTGCTCGAAACGCCACCATTTACATAGAGCATATCACGGTATGAGCCATCTGAATTCAGATCGACAGATAAAATTCCACGATCTTCAGAATTGCCTTCACCTTCTTGAGCTTCAAGGATTAATGCACCCGCACCATCGCCAAAAAGAACACAAGTTGAACGATCTTCCCAGTCCATAATGCGTGAGAACGTCTCCGCGCCAACAACCATGACGCGCTTTGCTTGGCCTGAGATGATTTGTGCGTTTGCATTTGAGAGAGCATAAATAAACCCTGCGCAAACGGCTTGGACATCAAAAGCGAATCCGCTCGTCATGCCAATTTCTTTTTGAATCATTGTTCCAACAGATGGGAACGTGAGATCAGGTGTCGAAGTTGCCACAATGATCGCATCTAAATCGGAGGCTTGCATCTTCGCATCCAAAAGCGCTGCTTGAGCGGCTTTCGCACCTAGCATAGATGTTGTTTCACCTTCGGCTGCGAAATGGCGACGCTCTATGCCGGATCTTGTTCGAATCCATTCATCCGACGTATCAAGCGTTTTTTCAAACTCGACATTTTCAACAATTCGTTCAGGTAAGTAATGGCCAATACCTCTAACAACGGCACGTATATTCATGAAATCTGCCTTTATTTCTCTTGAGAGGTGAGGGGCGTCTTTGTCGTTTCATTGCTCACATGGAGTTCAACACTATGTGCTGCGCAAGCAACACGCGCGGCTAAGCGTTCGTTGAAATCAATGGCGGCCAACTCATAAGCGAGTTTAATTGCAGATGACACCCCAGTTGCATCTGCTGAACCATGTGATTTCACAACTGTTCCACGCAAACCCAAAAAGACGCCGCCATTGACGCGGCGAGGATCTATGCGTTTTTTCAGTCTGCGAAGTGATGTATAGGCCAAAACGGCTGCTAAGCGCGATAAAGGAGTGGCTTTAAAAGCTTCCTTCAAAAGATCGCCCACAAGCTTCGCCGTGCCTTCACCCGTTTTTAATGCGATATTGCCCGTGAAACCATCCGTCACAATGACATCAACTTTTTCACTAGGAATATCTCCGCCTTCAACAAACCCAGCATATTCATAACTGCCGAGTTCTTGAGCGTTTTCAATGAGTCCGTTCGCTTCTTTTAATTCAGCGCGGCCTTTATGCTCTTCAGTACCAACATTCAACAGACCAACACGGACTTTATCTAAATTCAGCCCGTTGCGTGCGTAAGAAGCACCCATCATTGCATATTGGAGCAAATCACGCGCATCTGCTTTGATGTCAGCTCCAACATCAAGCATAACGTTAAAGCCTTGTTTATTGCGAGATGGCCACAAACAAGCAATCGCAGGGCGATTTACGCCTTGGATTTTGCGTAGCCGTATCATCGCAGTTGCCATCAACGCGCCTGTGTTGCCGCATGAAACCACGGCTTTTGCCTCGCCATTTTTCACACTATCAATAGCAGAGCGCATTGACGTATCCGGACGACGCATAGCTTGGCTTGGCTTTTCATCCATTTTAACCACACCAGGGACATCAACAATTGTGACGCGTTCTTTGAGAATGCGCTTGCGTGCCACGAGCTTTGAAAGCTCATCTTTTGGACCATGTAAAATGAAGGAAACAAAGGGGTTCTTACGTGCGGAACGAGCAACCCCAGAGACAATAGCAGAAGGCCCTAAATCGCCGCCCATGGCATCGATGGATAGGGTTACTTCTGTACCATTGCTTGCACCGAGCCTACTTTTTGTTACGTCTTCTTCTTCATTACGCGCAGAATGTGCTGCATATTGATTTGTAGATTTTTCCAAAAGAGAAGGCCCCGATGACATTTGTATTACTAGCTCTGATAAGGCTAGATTTACGCTGCGTCTTCGTCGAGATCGATCTCGTCGTTTTGCGCGATAACTTCACGCTCAGCATATGAGCCACAAGCTGCACAAACGTGATGTGGGCGCTTGAGTTCGCCACAGTTTGGGCATTCTGCTGGGTTGCCTGCTACAAGTGAATCATGAGCGCGACGCATGTTGCGTTTTGAACGCGTGATTTTACTCTTAGGGACTGCCATGTCGTAACCTCGAGTTTGGAGGGCTATTGCCCTGATGGGTGGGATCAGACATTATGCGTTGCATAACTTTCCCGTTGTTATTTCGAACCATTTAGTTCGGTGAATCTGGACGCTTCTTAATGTGTCTTATTGATTATGTAAACCTTGTTTTACAAAGATGGTGATATTTCCCCATCATTCTTACAAGCAATTCAATTTCAACCCGCTTTAAACACTTTAAGGCATCTTTAAATATTGCAATACACGCACATCAAGAAGGCGCCCATCACAAAATCAGAATAGGCTATTTTTGATTGCCTAGCATAGACTTAAGGACTGCAAATGGCTTCGCATCTTCATCGCTCATTGCTTTTTTTCCAGGCTCGCTAAATTGAGTGACATCCAATTCGGCACCTTGCACGCGCGGGTAGGCGGGGGCTGCGAGGGAAAGCGCCTCTGTTGCAATGTCTGAAAGAATTAAGCTGACAGGGAGCATCTCCGTCGTTTCATCATCCGGCATTTCGATTTCTTCATCGTCACTCGAATAGATCTCTTTTAGGTTCGCAATATAAGTGCGCGTGACAGTCTCTTCTATACGCGTTGTGACAGGTACAAGGCTGGTCACGCAAGATTGCGTAACGCTTGCGCCTAATTTCGCCGTTAAAGCCCAATCGCGCTTCCCAATTGGCCTTAATTCGCCTTCAAAGCGCAATTTCTTTAAGGATAAGAATTGCAATTCGGATGCAAGCCCCTCAAGGATTTCAGCACTTGGCGTCAAAACAAATTTGTATGATCGGCTATCTGAGAGGTCACGAATAGGTAATTCTTCACCCCAATTCTGCAAAGCGGATTTTAGCATATATAATTTTTCCTTGCGTCTTATTTATCGCGCAGCCTCAAAGCTGAACTCTTGAATACACTATAGTGTTTCTATAAATCGTTTATAGCTCTGGTGCGATATTTATTTATTATGTATCACTATTTAGAAGCGTCATGTAAGAAATAGCCTGTAAAGGCAAGGCAGTGATAGGATAGAATGTGATGATTAAGCAGATTATTTGGAAAACGAGTTTGCTTAAACTCCCTATGGTTCTCATCCTTTTGGTGGCAACTTCGGCCTGTGTTACTCAATTTCGCAATCATGGTTTCATTCCAAATGACGATGAGCTTGCGGGAATTATCATTGGCGTCGACACAAAAGATTCTCTTGAGGCATCAATCGGCAGACCGAATGCAGCCGGCATAGCGGATCAGAGCGGTTGGTATTTCGTGCGCTCTAAATTCCGCCATTTAGGCGCCTTGGAGCCAAAAGAAATCGACCGACAAGTTGTTGCAATCAGTTTTGACGACAGTGGCCTTGTTGCCAATGTTGAGCGGTTCGGAATTGAGCAAGGGCAGGTGGTTGCGCTTTCACGCCGTGTTACTGAAAAGAATGTGCAAGGCGTCACATTCTTACAGCAAATTTTTGGTAATTTCGGACAAATATCTCCTAATCAGTTGATCCAATAACCCTATTTATTCTCTTCGGGCGTAAATCTTAGTGAGACACCATTGATGCAATAGCGCATACCTGTTGTCTCTTTTGGACCGTCTGGAAAAACATGACCAAGATGCGCGCCGCAATCATCGCAGTGCACTTCTGTACGCGCATAACCTAGATCATAATCGACTTTCTCACCAACAGGGGCATCCCCAATCGTTGCATCAAATGCAGGCCATCCACAATGGCTTTCAAACTTATTGTCTTGTTTGAAAAGCTCGGCTCCACAGCACACACAGGCAAATGTACCAGCGCCACTTGGAAAACCACCATGTGAATAAGCGCGCTCAGTGCCGGCTTGGCGCGTGACCCGGTATGTTTCTTGATCTAAGGATGCGCGCCATTCGGCGTCAGTTTTGTTGACTTTGGGCATTATGTCTTCCTCATCATTAATTGCATAGAGCTACCTAAATGAATATAAGTCCAATATCTAAAAATGGTAGAGCTCGAATTATCACTTTAATGTATGGCTTAAATTTGATCATATTTTTATCAAGCTCCAATATGACATATTTATTATATGGCAGCTATGAACGCGCATTTGTGCGCAGCTTGTAAGGAATATTCGATGCAAGATTTTCAGAAGGGGCGCTATAGAGTTCGTTTAGCTCAAGACATGCAGGATGTGCGCGCCGCGCAATCTTTGCGCTTTGCAACCTTTCGTTCCACTCAAAACCCGCATGACTATGATGAAGATCAATTTGATGCACTTTGTCAGCATGTCATGATTGAACATATCGAAACCAATAATCTGGTTGGCACATTTCGCTTTTTAGAGCTTCGCAATGGTCGCGATATTTGCAACAGTTATGCATCGCAGTATTACGGATTGGAGAACCTAGAGCATTATGAAGGGCGGTTGCTGGAGATTGGCAGGTTTTGCATCGCTCCCGACATGCATGATCCTGACATCTTGCGCGCGGCTTGGGGCGGGCTCACGCGTTATGTGGATGATCAAAATATCGATATGCTATTTGGCTGTAGTTCTTTTTCAGGCACAAAATGGGAAGAGTTCGTAGACGCATTCAGATTTTTGAAACGCAATCATCTTGCTCCGAGCGAGTACCGCCCGAGCATCAAATCTACGCATACATTCAACTTTGCAGCACAGCCTTTGCCGCAAACGAATCTTCCGCGAGAGAAAATCTCAATCCCGCCCTTACTGAAAACATATCTGATGATGGGGGGCTGGGTTTCCGATCATGCAGTCATCGATCATGATTTGAACACAATGCATGTCTTCACAGGAGTTGAAATTAAAGCCATTCCTGCGAGCCGAAAAAAACTGTTGCGCGCTATAGCAAGCTAATGCGACTGCTTGCTTGACCTTTACGGATTTGCCCTTTAGCTCAAACTCATGGCACATGCACCCGTTCTACAACTCACCGACATAGCCCTCACATTTGGTGGGGATCCCGTATTTGAAGATTTAGATCTTGTTGTCCAAGAGGGCGACCGCGTCGCGCTTGTTGGGCGCAATGGATCTGGAAAATCCACGCTGATGAAAGTGATGGCCTCCATTGTGGAGCCGGATAAAGGGCAATGCATTTTAGGGCCAGGTATTTCTGTCGGTTATATGCAGCAAGATCCTGATTTGACAGGCTTTACGACTTTAGGCGAATTTGCCGCATCTGAATTAGATCCATCTGAAAGTTACAAGGTGGATATGGTCGCGCAAGGTTTGAAGCTGAATATCGACATACCAATTGAAACGGCATCAGGGGGCGAACGGCGCCGCGCTGCATTGGTAAAACTTCTCGCGGAAGCACCCGATCTGATGCTTTTTGATGAGCCGACCAACCACCTTGATATTGAAGCAATTGCTTGGTTAGAAGAAGAACTTGCCCGCATTAAGACATCATATGTGTTAATCTCACACGATAGGGCCTTCCTCAAAAAGCTTACGCGCGCCACTCTTTGGGTGGATCGAGGGCAGGTACGCCGGCAGGAAAAAGGCTTTGAGGCCTTTGAAGCTTGGCGTGATAAAACGTGGGAAGAAGAAGATATTCAACGACACAAGTTAAACCGCAAAATCAAATCCGAAGCCAAATGGGCTGTCGAAGGAATTTCCGCACGTCGCAAGCGCAATCAGGGACGTGTGCGCGCTTTGCAAGATTTACGCGCACAACAAACATCGCAAATCAAACGCCAAGGCACAGCCTCAATGGAATTGGCCGCCTCAGAGCAAAGTGGAAAGCGCGTTGTCGAAGCGATGAGCATTTCAAAAGCTTTTGGCGACAAGGTCATCGCAAAAGATTTCTCGATTAAAATTGGGCGCGGTGATCGAGTTGCATTTGTTGGGCCAAATGGCGTTGGCAAAACGACTTTATTAAAAATGTTGACTGGAGAACTTGAACCAGATCAAGGGACCATAAAACTTGGGACAAAGCTTGAAATGGCGGTTTTTGATCAAACCCGCTCCAACATTCAAGAAGACCTAAGCCTTTGGGAGGCTTTAACCTCAGATAAAGATATGCGTGTATCAGGGAAGGCGGATCAAATAATGGTTCGCGGTAACCCAAAGCATGTGGTTGGCTATTTGAAAGAATTTTTATTCGATGAAGCGCAAGCGCGTGCGCCCGTGTCCTCTTTATCAGGGGGAGAGAAAGCGCGCTTGCTGCTTGCAAAAATAATGGCCAAGCCGGCCAATTTGCTCATTTTAGACGAACCGACCAATGATCTTGATATTGAAACCTTGGACTTGATGCAGGAACTGCTGACTGATTTTTCTGGCACGGTTCTCCTCGTCTCTCACGACAGAGATTTCATAGACCGAATTGCCACACAGACTGTGGCAGTTGAAGGCGGCGGGAAAACGAGTGTTTATGCGGGCGGCTGGAGTGATTATCTAGCTCAACGCGGCAATAAAAGCTTTTCGAATAGCGCGAGCAAAGACCAAGCGCAAAAAAACGATTCTAAAAAATCTGCCAATACAACTGCGAGTGAAAAGACTGAACGAAAAGGTAAAACTGGGTTAAGTTTTACTGAAAAACACCGTTTAGAATCTTTGCCTGCTGAACTTGAGCGTTTAGAAACAGAAATTTCCAAACTTGCAGAGCTTTTAGCAGACCCTGATTTATTTACGCGAGAGCCCGTTAAATTTAAAAAAGCATCCGAAATGCTGGCGCAAAGGCAAGAAACATTATCTGCTGCCGAAGAGGAGTGGTTGCTTTTGGAAGAAAAAGCCGATTCTTAAACAGAACACGTCTATTTTTTGACTGTTTTTTAATCGATACGCTCAAAAAACTATCATCTTTAGGCGCAACAGGCTTCCTTTGCTTGGCATTGCTCGGGAAATATTTGAGTAAATAATAATCCAATGTTTGTATCATTATAAGAATATCAAAAGGAGATGCGAGCTAATGAAAAAGATCGAAGCTATCATTAAGCCCTTCAAATTAGATGAGGTCAAAGAAGCTCTGCAAGAAATTGGTGTGCAGGGACTATCTGTGATCGAGGTGAAAGGATTTGGCCGCCAAAAAGGGCATACAGAATTATACCGCGGGGCAGAGTACATCGTAGATTTTCTTCCAAAAGTGAAAATCGAAGTTGTTCTTTCTGATGATTTGGTGGATGGCGCGATTGAAGCCATCATCAATGCCGCGAAAACAGATAAAATTGGTGACGGCAAAATCTTTGTTTCGCCCGTTGAACAAGTTATTCGCATTCGAACAGGTGAAACTGGCGAAGATGCGATTTAGGCCTTCGTGATCCAATATCCGAAATTACACTAATAATTATTACAATATGAAGGAGCAGAGTACTCATGAGTGTTCAAGACGTTCTTAACCAGATTAAAGAAGAAGATGTTCAATATGTGGATGTCCGCTTCACAGACCCACGTGGTAAATTGCAGCACGTCACACTGCGTCATACTGAAGTTGATGAAGATTTCTTCGAAGAAGGCTTCATGTTTGACGGCTCATCCATTGCGGGATGGAAATCAATTGATCAATCAGACATGAAATTAATCCCTGATCCATCCTCTGTTTACATCGATCCATTCTATGCTGAAAAAACGCTTTGTGTGCATTGTACGGTTGTTGAGCCAGATACGGGCGAATCTTACGAGCGTGATCCTCGTGGTTGTGCGCAGCGTGCAGAAGCCTATCTAAAATCAACAGGCATCGGCGATACATTTTTCTGCGGCCCGGAAGCAGAATTTTTCTTATTCGATGACGTTCGCTTCTCCGTTGAGATGAACAAAGTCTCTTACAGTGTTGATGCGCTTGATGGCTCATGGAACTCTGATACAGAATATGAAATGGGCAATACTGGACATCGTCCTGGTATTAAGGGGGGGTATTTCCCTGTTAACCCAATCGATGACGGCCAAGATATTCGTAGTGAAATGCTCACAACCATGGCCGATATGGGCATGAAAGTGGACAAACACCACCACGAAGTTGCCTCTTGCCAACATGAGCTAGGTTTGATTTTCGGTACACTGACAAAACAAGCCGATGAACTACAAAAGTATAAATATGTAGTCCACAATGTTGCTCATGCTTATGGCAAATCAGCGACATTTATGCCAAAGCCAATCGCAGGCGATAATGGAACAGGCATGCACGTCAACATGTCAATCTGGAAAGATGGTAAACCACTCTTTGCAGGCGATAAATATGCAGACCTTTCACAAGAAGCTCTTTACTTTATCGGCGGTATTTTAAAGCACGCAAAAGCACTTAATGCGTTTACGAACCCATCCACAAACTCTTATAAACGTTTGATTCCAGGGTTTGAGGCGCCAGTTCTACGCGCATATTCAGCTTCCAACCGTTCTGGCTGTGTGCGCATTCCATGGGCTGAATCTCCAAAAGCAAAGCGCGTTGAAGCACGTTTCCCTGATCCAGCGGCTAACCCATATCTTTGCTTTGCAGCGCTTCTTATGGCAGGCCTTGATGGTATTAAGAATAAGATTGATCCAGGCCCATCATCAGATAAAGATCTATATGATCTTCCAGCTGAAGAATTGGCAGATATTCCAACAGTTTGCGCCTCTTTGCGTGAAGCTTTGGATGCGCTTGAAGCTGATATGGACTTCCTCACAGCAGGTGATGTGTTCACAAAGGATCAAATTCAAGGCTATATCGATCTGAAATGGGAAGAGGTTTATGCCTATGAGCATACGCCGCATCCAGTAGAATTCAAAATGTATTACAGCTGCTAATTCTTTGAATATATAATATAAAAAAGGCCACTCATACGAGTGGCCTTTTTATTAATCTCTATATTCAGGTGGAAGAAGTTCGGGTTTCCATCTGCGGTGCACCCAAAACCATTGCCCCATATTCTCTCGAACAACAGCTTCCAAACGATCGTTAAACTCTTGTGTCATTTGAATTGGATCTGTGGTCTCAATTGGTTCATCAACAAAGATTTCAAAATTAACGCCATCTGGCTTTCTAATTCCAAAAATTGGGAACATAGGCGCATCATAACGGATCGCCATTTCGGCAGAAGCGACTGAGGTGCGCGCAGGTTTGCCAAAGAAATCCAAAACGGGGTGCGATTGCCTGACGTGAATATCGAACAAAACACCAATCATTCCACCATTTTTAAGATGACGCAGCATTTTACCAAGGCCGCGCTTATCTCTTTGAAACATTGGTTGCCCAATTTTGCTGATCGCAGCAACATAATAGCGATTATAAAAAGGGTTTTTCATTGGTTTGTAGAGCGAGCCTAAAGGCATGCCTTGCGCAAAAAGAACTGCGCGAGGGACGTCATAATTTCCAAAATGCCCTGTCGTAAGTGTGACAGCTAGATTGTTTTTGCGTCTCTCTATGAGCCGATCCGCACCAGGGCCAGTGAGAGGTGTGTCTTTGACGTGATCAATAAATTCTTGCCCCGAGAATATCTCAATCAGTGAACGACCAACATTATTTGAGACATCTTTACAAATCGCATTTACTTCATCTTCATCAAGATCAGGTCTGACGTGATTTAGATTGTTGCGAATACGTTTATTATAGCCCGAAATTGGGGCAACAACACTGACCATGATCCATCCCATAAAACGAAGGCGTGTTTTATAAGGAAGCGCTAATAGGATAAACAGAAGCGTTCTTATCAGTAAATATTGAATATATTGGCCTAAACTGCCTTCAATGCCATCGCGCTTTATTTGCATTATTATGTCTCCGCCATAAATTATAGTCCCAAACAAACGGCCATCTTATGGGCAAATCAGCTTTGTTCAAAACGTCTTTCTCGGTGCCACACATAAACACCTGAACCAATGATCACAAGGCTTCCGATGATCGTCATCAAATCAGGATACTCACCAAAGAATAAAATACTCCAAATTGTTGCCGTAATTAATCCGACATATGTGATCGGAGCGATGGCCGAGGCTTCGGCGATTGCGTAAGCTTTTAAGACCATAAGTTGGGCTAATGTTCCAATGCAGCCAATTAAAACCAACAAGAACAAATTCAAATTTGAAACAGGGACCCAATATATTGGGACGATGATGCTGGTGATCACAGCACAAATTGCGCCAGAATAGAGCAGGGCCGTGATGGGGGATTCATTGGAGGCGATCCGGCGTGTGATGAGTGCAAAAGCTGTTAAAAATAGGGCTGTTGCAAGGGGCCATAGGGCTGCAATATCAAATACTCCCGTACCAGGACGTATAATTAATAGGCCACCAATCAATGCAATCCCCACTGCCGTGAGCCGTTTATAGCCTACATTTTCACCGAGAAATATGCCCGCTCCCAAAGTGATAAAGACGGGCGCAAGATCTGTAATCGCAGTGGCTTCGGTGAGTGTAATGCTTTTGAGAGACGTAAAAAAACACGCGGCTGCGCCAAGTTGCAAAAAGCTTCGTACAAACTGTGAGGGCAGATAGTCAGTCTTTAATGTTTGTTTCAAACGAGGGGCGCAAAGGATAAAAATAATGATGAATTGGCCCAAAAAACGGGCCCATAAAATTTGGATAACTTCAACATTATCGCCTAAGGCTTTGGCAACGGCATCCATTAAAGAAAATAAAGTTACAGACGTTGCGAGGAATAAAACCCCTTGGTTGTAAAAAGATAAAGAATTGATTTTTGAATGGAGCGCTTTGAATATCATTTAACCGACATATTGCCTCCAAAATTGGCTGTCTACACGTGAAAATACGATTTACTCTTCTTCCTCTTTAATAAGACTGATCTCACCACTTGTTTCCAACTCCCGAATGGCAATAACAACTTGTGTCATGGCATTTTCGGCGTCTTTTTCTTTTATATTTCCCAATTCGCCCATTTCTTCTTTTAGATTATCCGCAAGGCGTTGCGACATATTCGCGAAAATAAACTCAGCCGTATTCTCATCATCTCCCTTTGCGCCAGCAAGTGCAGTAAGAAGCTGATCTTGTTCAATATTCTTAATGATTTTTGGGATATCTTTTGTCTCGATGCGCTCAGGTATATGCGCAAACGTGAAGATATTTTTACGAACATCTGCAGCAAATGCGCTGTCTTCTTCTTGCAGCCCATCCAAAATTTCATCTCTCTTAGCTGCATTCGAATAATTTAAAATCGCGCCAACGCGCTCTGAAGCGCTGTTTTCAAAGACAGTTTCCTTTTCTTCCCTAAGCTGGGCCGTCAATGCCATGCCAATTCTAGCGACAACCTCAGGCTTAATATTATCTGTTTTAGAGACTGTATGTGCAATTTGGCGCGCTTTCGCACCGGGCAATTGCCCCATGAGCGCTGCAGCTTTCGCGATGGAAATCTTTGAAAAAGCAATGGCATTTACCTCGATGCTCTCCTTTTCAAGAATTTCTAAAAGCTTCGTTTCATCAGCTTGTGATATATGTTGCCAAGGATCTAATTCTTTTTCAAATCCAGCACTTAGGCGCAGTTTGCTCAGAGTGTCATCTGATATCGAGCCATCGAGCATATTCAAAGCGCCTTCAATGCCGTCTGGAAAAGACAGGCCAATCGCTTCTAATTCTTGGATAAACTCTTGAATAATTTGCGTGAGGGTTTCTTTATTAATGTATTTGAGTGCGGTTAGCTGGTAGGCGATCTCTATTTGTTGTGTTTGAGAAAACTTGGTTAATGGCAGTTTCATTTCATGATTAGCCATTAAGCAATAGATTATTGCCGCTTTCGTTTTTTTTGAAATTGTTTGTGAGGGCGCCGTGCTTTTAAGATTGCTAACATTCAGATCCTGAATGTTAGCATGTATATTATTTGAACTCTTATCTAAAATATCATGTTCTAAAATATTCACGTATGCGATCCTCTTGTTTTAACGCTAGTATTAGCCAAAGAGGTTTAACATAAAGCTACCAAATATCGCTCTTTTTAGAAAATGATAAGACTATCGTGTTCTCATTTAGCCAAAAACACGTTTGAATATCGTATCAACATGTTTCGTGTGATATTCCATATCAAATTGTGCTTCGATTTCCTCTTTGCCAAGCGCTGCGACAACTTCAGAATCATTTAAAAGCAATTCTTTAAAATCAATACGTTCTTCCCAAACTTTAAGCGCATTTCTTTGCACAATTGCATAAGAGTTTTCTCTTGAAACACCGGCTTGTGTCAAAGCTAAAAGTACGCGCTGTGACATAACAAGGCCTGGGAATTTATTCATGTTATCGAGCATGTTGTCCGGGAATATCAGCATTTTATCAATGACACCCGCCAACCTATTGAGAGCGAAATTCAACGTAACAGTAGCATCTGGCCCAATGCCGCGCTCGACGGAAGAGTGAGAAATATCACGTTCATGCCAAAGCGTGACATTCTCCATCGCTGGAATGACTGTCATTCTCACGAGGCGGGCAAGGCCTGTCAGGTTTTCAGTTAGAACTGGGTTTTTCTTATGCGGCATTGCTGATGAGCCTTTTTGCCCCATCGAGAAAAACTCAGCACCTTCAAGAACTTCGGTGCGCTGCATATGGCGAATCTCAGTAGAAATATTTTCGATCGAAGAGGCAATAACGCCCAACACAGCGAAAAACATTGCATGGCGATCACGCGGTATGACCTGCGTTGAGATCGGCTCCGGATGCAGGCCAAGTTGCTCACAGACATATTCTTCTACACGAGGATCGATATTGGCAAATGTCCCAACAGCTCCAGAAATTGCACCTGTTGCAATTTCTTCACGTGCTTGAAGTAAGCGTTTTTTATTGCGGTCCATCTCGGCATAAAAGCGGGCGAAGGTCAGCCCCATCGTTGTCGGTTCCGCGTGAATGCCATGTGAGCGCCCAACGCGAACGGTATTTTTATGCTCAATGGCGCGTTTTTTGAGCGCGCCTAATAGTTTATCGACATCATTAATCAAAATATCAGCTGCGCGTGTTAGCTGAACATTCAAACATGTATCAAGAACATCAGAGGATGTCATACCTTGGTGCACAAATCGCGCTTCTTCAGATCCGATATGTTCTGCGAGATGCGTTAAAAAGGCAATCACATCATGTTTGGTTACGGCTTCAATTTCATCAATTCGAGCCACGTCAAACTCAACATCTTTCGCCTTCCACACTGCATCCGCATTTTCGCGCGGAATAACACCCAAATTCGCCATAGCCTCACAGGCATGCGCCTCGATTTCATACCAAATTTTGAATTTGGTCGCGGGTTCCCAAATATCGGTCATTTCTTTGCGGGCGTAACGAGGGATCATGTGAAAACCTTCCATCAGAGTGGGACATAAAAGACAAAAGATAACTACTCTGCATCTCTAATTTGAGCAAGAATAACTCTCCCTAAAGTAAGGTTTTAATTTCCAATTCTTTAAATATGCCTTGAAATAAGACTGTTCGCTTGCGAAAATCAGCGGTAATACCCAAATATTCCCACTTAAGGTGCTTCAATGCCAAATAAACTTCATCAACACGCCATAGATTTTGCGCCCAACATTCAAAGAGATCGTGATGGTTTGGAGATTGAAAGCATTCGAAGTGAGCTAGAGTTCTATGATGATCTAAAAGACGCACAAGCGTTTAAAAACTCTGTTTTAATTCGAGCAAGCGCAAAACATCGCGCTCAAACTCATGAGAGAGCTCAATCTAAAGACAGGAAATACTCTCGAGAAAACGTGAAAATAGCAGGAGAAGAGGCTCTATATAGCCGCTTTTTTCAAGCCCGATCTTTAAAATATTCGCACGAAAAATTTGACGGCACGGTATCAGAAAGCTTTGATAGAGAAGTTTTCATGATGGCGGATGCCGTCACTATTTTGCCTTACGATCCAATTCATGACCGCATTTTAATCATAGAGCAACTGCGTGCAGGGCCTTTGGCGAGAGGGGATGTTCGGCCGTGGATGTATGAAGCTGTCGCAGGGCGCATTGAATCTGGGCAAACACCAGAAGAGGCGGGCGAACGTGAGCTTTTCGAAGAGGCGGGGCTCAGGCTAAAAGCTATTGAAAAGATTGCGGAATATTATCCATCGCCAGGCGCCATATCTGAATATTTATACAGCTATCTTGCCATCGTTGATCTTGAAAACGTTGAACTGAAAATTGGTGGATTAGAGATTGAGAATGAAGATATTTCATCGAGGATTATTGATTTTGAGGAGTTGATGCAAATGTGCGATTCTGGTCAACTTGATACTGGGCCTTTATATTTGTCAGCTCTTTGGCTCAGCAGACATCGTGATCGCTTGCAGCAACAGTACGCTCTATAATTATTGCGATTTCATGCCGCTATGCGGTGTATCATGTCTTCTCAACCAAATAATCGCAGCGGCGGCTAAAATTAAAAAAGGAACCATTGCCAGGTTAACAGCCTGCCAACCTTGTGTCGCACTGCCTCCAGAACAATTCATTAAAGCCCCTGAGGCGAGAGAAGCAAATGTCACGCCTCCAAAAACAACCACATCGTTCAAGCCTTGAATTTTTCCACGTTCCGCTGGGCTATGTGAATGACTGAGCAAGGTTGTGGCGCCAATAAAGCTAAAATTCCAACCAAGGCCCACTAAGATGAGGGCGATGAAAAAATTATTTAAGTGGAAACCACTAATACCTGTGACGCCAGCACAAAATAAAAGCACCAGCCCCATGCCTATAATTTTCTTTACGCCAAATCGAACAATAAGATGGCCTGTAAAAAATGAAGGCGCGTACATCGCCAGAACATGCGCCAATACAACATCCGCCGCATCAGATTTTTCATAACCGCATCCAACAACGGCGAGCGGGGTGGATGTCATTATTAGACTCATAAGGGCATAGGAAATCATCGCGATGATCATCGCCGCGAGGATTTTAGGATCTTTGACCATCTCCCACCGCGTGCGACCAGAATACTGAGCGTTTCCTTGAGTTGAAGGTTTTTCGATATGTAAAAATGAAAAAAGAATGAGGCCAAAAATATTGATTCCAATGACAGCAATATAAGTGCCGAGTATAGGGATGCCAAAGG
>CALLMA010000131.1 GCA_938008015.1 uncultured Celeribacter sp. | reverse complement strand
AGATTGCATCGGCATGAGCTGCGCCGCCAAAAAGAAGTGTTGAAGTTACGATTGCTGTTGCGATTGTCTTGATAGTCATGATTACACCTTTGTATTTATTTAGTTTTAAACTTTGTAAGAGAAGCTTTTCGCTTCCTTGTGATATAGAGATGGGGATGATTTTCGCGCTTTAAAGGGGCAAGGTGTTCACAATGCGTTCACATAAACGGGAGGGGAATGTGAGGAGGGGTTGCAGAAGATTTAAGTCAAATTTTAACAAAGAAGCCCGCGCCAGGGAGGATTGGCGCGGGCTTCTTTTGTCCAGACCTCAGGGAGGAGGGAGGCCTGTTCTGGATGCTGCTGCGAAAGGGAGGGTTGCAGCAGCTTACGGCTCGGGAGGAGGATGAGCCGTATGTTTGACCCGAGTGTCGCTTTGCGCGCCTGCGGGCCGTTGTTTTTGCGACGGCAGGGGAGGATCTGCTTTGTCGCGAAGTTCGAAATCTAAGGGAGGAGGAAGATTTCGAACTTTAATTTTGCGGCAATACCAAAGGGAGGAGGAAGATATTGCCGCTCAGATCAGGCCATTTCTGGGAGGAGATGAATGGCCGTGATGCTAGAAACTTTTGTCTTACTTGCCGTAAGCTGCTTTGCGGGCAACGTGATAGATGTCGCCGCGTGCAAGGCCGATGTCGTCAAGCTCTGCTTCTGAGAGAGCGTCGAGCTCTGTGAGAGTGGCTTTATATGCATTGTGCTGTGCAAGTTTGACCATCATTGAACGGAAGAACGCAATAATGCCGAAAGAAGACGTTGTTTGGATGTCGTTTACGTATGCCATAGGCTTGACTTTCGAAGAGGGCAGAGTGTGCCGATTGTTAAACTATTACAGCGTTGGCTTTTCATCTGTTTGCCTTGCTGTTGCCGCTAACATAAGCTTTTTGAGGTCCTCAACAAGATAGAGAAATGGCATTTCCGATATGCATAAAATGCATAGGCGGAAGGGGGTGTGAGAAGGATGGGGGAGGCATGAAAAAACGCCCCAAGAAATCTTGAGGCGTTTGGAGTGTTTTGGTGTTGCGGTTAAAGCTTTTCAGTCAACTCAGGTAAAACATCGAATAAATCAGCAACAAGCCCATAATCAGCAACCTGAAATATAGGCGCTTCTTCGTCTTTGTTGATAGCGACGATTGCTTTCGAATCTTTCATGCCTGCCAAATGTTGAATGGCGCCTGAAATGCCGACTGCGATGTAGAGCTCGGGCGCAACGATTTTTCCAGTCTGACCGACTTGCAGATCATTTGGGGCAAAGCCTGAATCAACGGCAGCTCGAGAGGCACCTATTGCGGCATTCAGTTTATCTGCGAGATTTTCGAGCAAAGAGAAGTTTTCTTCTGACCCAAGCCCTCTCCCGCCTGAAATCACGACCTTCGCTGAGGTGAGTTCTGGGCGATCAGATTCGACAGTTGTGTCTTTCACATGTGTCGAAAGTGCTGAAGGATTTGCCAAGGTCAGGGCTTCTATCGATGCTGACCCTTCTTGCGCTGCGGCCTCGAAGCTTGCGCCACGAACGGAAAGGATCTTTATGGCGTCAGCTGATTGCACTGTTTGAATTGCATTTCCTGCATATACGGGGCGTTTGAATGTTTTATCATCCAAAATTTCAATGACATCTGAGATAACCATAACATCCAAAAGCGCCGCTACGCGTGGCAAGACGTTTTTGCCTAAGCTTGTTGCCGCTGCAACAATATGGCTCACGCCTTGGGTATTGTCACAAATGAGTTGGGATATATTCTCGGCCAAGCCGTTTTCGAGCGCTGTATCATCGCAATAAAGGACTTTATCTATGCCCGATATTTTGGATGCTTGCGTCGCTGCGTCATTTGAGCCGCAAACAATGGCCGTGACTGGGCCAAGCTTTGCGGCCGCTGTAGCTGCTTTGGCTGTTGCATCGATTGATAACTCACCTGCAGTCGTTTCTGCTAAAAGAAGTACAGACATTATACCACTCCCCCTTCTTTGAGTTTTTCAATAAGCTCATCTACAGAAGCGACTTTAATACCTGCTGATCTTTGCGTCGGCTCTTGTGTTTGCGTGACGGTGAGGCGCGGTGATAAATCGATACCAAAATCGGATGCAGATTTTTCTTCGAGAGGCTTTTTCTTTGCTTTCATAATGTTTGGCAAACTTGCATAACGTGGTTCGTTTAAGCGCAAGTCTGTTGTGATAACGGCTGGCAATGATAAGGAAATTGTTTGCAAACCGCCATCGACTTCGCGTGTCACAATGGCATTGCCGTCTTCAATTTTAAGCTCTGAAGCAAATGTTGCTTGGCCCCATCCGGCGAGTGCTGCGAGCATTTGCCCTGTTGCATTCATGTCGTTATCGATGGCTTGTTTGCCCATGATAACAAGGTCTGGAGTTTCGGTTTTGATCACTTCATTGAGCAGCTTTGCAACGGCGAGGGGCTCTATATCAACGCCTTGTTCTTCGGTGATCAAAATGCCACGATCTGCTCCCATGGCGAGGGCGCTGCGAATTGTATCGGAAGATTTTTTCTCACCGATTGAGACGACGATGATTTCTTCTGCAAGGCCGGCTTCTTTGAGGCGCACCGCTTCTTCAACGGCGATTTCATCAAATGGGTTCATCGACATTTTTAGATTCGCCAGTTCGACGCCCGTTCCGTCCGCTTTCACTTTAACTTTGACGTTGTAATCGACAACACGCTTTACAGGTACAAGGACCTTCATTAAACGACCTCCTCCAAATATTAAATGAACAAATATATAAAAGAACTTTGGGGTTTTAGATCTTTTATTACAAGGGTTAAGGATTAACTATTTCGTATTCGTGATCATTTGTAATGAAGATTACTAAAGCATATATTAATTTTACGCGGAATTGTTTTTAACTCAGATAGATTTGCGATTTGCACCGGGTACCCAAAGGATATCATCGCGGCCATTGCCATTAGAGATGCGTGCGGCAACAAATAACCAGTCTGACAATCTGTTTAAATAGATCAAGGCGTTTTGATTGATGGCTTCGCGTTTTGAGAGGGAAATGGCATGTCTTTCCGCTCTGCGCGCGATTGTCCGTGCTAAATGCAAATGGGCGGCAGCGGCGCTCCCTCCCGGTAGGATGAAGCTTTTAAGGGGGTTAAGGGCGGCATTCATGGCGTCAATTTCTGACTCTAAGCGCTTTGTTTGCTCTGGTTGCATGCGAAGGGGCTCATAAGGCATCTCTTCATCTGCGTTAAATTCGGGATGGCATAGATCAGCCCCAAGATCGAAGAGATCGTTTTGTATGCGAAAAAGACCATTCTTAAGGTCTGGAAGCTCTTCGAGGTAGAGCATCGCCATGCCGAGGCTTGAGTTTAATTCATCAACGCTGCCATAGGCTTCCACTCTTATATCGTCTTTGTTGCGCCGCGTATTATCGCCGAGAGATGTCTCGCCGAGATCTCCTGTGCGCGTGTATATTTTATTGAGTGTCACCATTGAAAATCACCACTCACGAGCCGGATTTTGCAATAAAAAAGACATATGCTAATGCAATGACAACAGCGACTGCTTGGGCAATTATTCTTGCTTGCATGAGTTTATTTGATTTTTTTGCGCCCTCAATGCCGCCTTTTCCCATTTGCGCAAGGCCGAGTGCCAATATGACAGCGACGATGAGGCAGGCGACGATTGCAGAGATAAGAATGAGGTGATCCAAAGTGAGGTGCCTTTTATGCTGTTAGAAACGAGACCAGATATTATCTTGAAGGGATAGAGGGAAAAATCTGCGTGTGAAGCTCGCTATATATGTTGGTGTGGTAACATAATAATGTGCCTTGGGGCGGTTTGATTCAAGGGCGTGTATAAGCTTTTTTGTGACAGCTTCAGGCCCTAATTCAAATGGATCTGGCTTTTCGACCGAGGCATATAGACGCGGGATGAGAGATTTTTCATAGCGCGCTTTGAGTGAGGATTTCTCCCAGTCGATCCATTTTTCAAACTGTTTTGCTGCGTTTTTACGAAACTCTGTGCGAATGGGGCCAGGTTGTATCGTGCTAATGTGGATGCCTGTGCCGCGCATTTCTAAGCGCAAGGTGTCTGTGAGGCCTTCGAGGGCGAATTTTGTAGCGTTATACGCGCCGCGCCATGGCATTGCTTTGAGGCCTAACACAGATGAGCATTGGATGATTCTTCCCTCACCATTGCGGCCTTGTTGGCGCATGAGCGGAATGATTTTTCGTGTGAGCTCATGCCAGCCAAATAAATTCGCTTCAAAAATTTGCCTTAAAGCATCTGTTGGAATGTCTTCCACGGCGCTGGGTATGCCATATGCGCCGTTGTTAAAGAGCGCATCAAGGCGGCCATCTGTTTCTTTTAAGATGTTTTCGAGCGCTGCTGAAATTGTGGCTGGGTCTTCATAGTCAAGCAATTGCGATGCAAAGCCTTGTGCTTCTAATTTGTCTTGGTCATCTTTGCGGCGACATGTCGCAAAAACTTTCCAGCCCCTTTCTTGCAGCGTATGGGCAGCATCAAGGCCGATGCCAGAAGAACATCCTGTAATAAGTATTGTTTTCATATCTCTGCCCTTAAAATGCTATGTGACGTTATGCTTTTAGACGTTTAGCTTAAAACCATTGCCCCGGCTCCATGAGGCCCAAATTCAAAAGTTGCTGGCTTTCCCAATTAAATTTGATGGAATTATGCCACGCGAAATCCATTTTATTATAGCTAGAGCCTGTGTTCTCTGTGAGTGCTTTGGCGGCTTTAAAGGAGCAAATAGAGGCTGTTAAATTATGGTGCCATGGGCAAGAATATGTATTGTATTCCGCTATATTGAAGAGGTGCTCTTCATTAATTTTTAGGCCTTTGGTGGATTTGAAAAGCGCGATGCGGTCTATGCGGCGTTTTTTGAATGGGATTTCTTCTTCAAAGCGCCAATGCAATCCGCCATAACACTCAAGCTGCCGTTCTAATTCTTCTCCCTCTTCAAATCTTTTGTAAGCATAATAGCCAGATTTATCGAGATGCGCATCCTTTAGAGAGACGCCGCTGGGGAATTGATTGATGTCTTTGGCGTAAAGATCGATGACATATGCGAGCATAGCGGATCGGCGTTCTTCTGTATGAAAACACAAGAGATCGGCAATGCTGCGCGTTTCGCTAAAGGGGAAGAATAAATATTCTGCATTATAGCAATAATACATCCACATATTAGGCAATGCGTTGATTGTCTTATTAATCGCATTGGAAAGCATCTCTGGAGCGCGTGTATTATATAAGACTTGATAGATGTTGTCGTTTGGAAAGGCTGTGATATCGATTTTTTCAGGCGTAAATAGAATAATAGCCTTAAAACCAAGCGAGACATGATGCTCGATCGTTGAAGAGATTTCGACGAGGTCTTCAATAAAGATGAGGGCGATGGGCCCTTTCTTGATGAAGTTCTTGCCTTGTTTGGTAAACGTGTTGATGTTTTCAAATATCATCAGGATCTCTTTTGAATTTACTATCTAATGCAATGTGTTCGTCTATTTTATCTTATAAAGGCTGTGATATGACAAGTGTAACAATTCACTGATTTACAATATCCCTATTTGCTACCGTTGGTGATTTATTGTAAGTCGCAGGTAAATATAGACGAATATAGACTCAAACTGGATGATCGTATGAGTAATGCTTCACAAGATGATAATGCTGTAAAAGGTAAAAAGAAGTTATATGTAAAGACATATGGCTGTCAAATGAATGTATATGACAGTGAGCGCATGGTGGAAACATTGGGCGGCTCCGGCTATGAAGAAGTATCAACTCCTGAAGATGCGGATATGATCTTGCTGAACACGTGTCATATACGTGAAAAAGCAGCTGAAAAAATATATTCAGAGCTTGGGCGTTATAAAGATCTTAAGGTTGAAAAGCCTGATCTGAAAATCGGTGTCGCTGGATGTGTTGCGCAAGCAGAAGGGGAGGAGATCATCCGTCGCCAACCGCTTGTCGATTTGGTTGTGGGCCCGCAAAGCTATCATAAGTTGCCGCAACTCGAGGCAAAAGCTGGCAGGGGTGTGAAGGCTCTTGATACAGATTTTCCTGAGGAAGATAAGTTTGAATATTTGAAGGCACGCCCGAAAGCAAAGCGCGGGCCGACAGCTTTTTTAACTGTTCAAGAAGGATGCGATAAGTTTTGTGCTTTTTGTGTTGTGCCTTATACGCGCGGCGCTGAAGTTTCGCGGCCAGCGGATCGTATTTTAACAGAGGCTAGAGATCTTGTTGAACGTGGTGTTCGCGATATTACCCTTCTTGGGCAAAACGTGAATGCGTATCACGGCGCTGGGCAGGGTGGCGTCTGGGGGTTGGCAAAGCTCATTAGAGAATTGGCGAAAGTGGATGGGCTTGAACGTATCCGTTTCACAACCTCACACCCAAATGATATGGAAGATGATTTGATCGCGGCTCATGGCGATTGTGAAAAGCTGATGCCTTACCTGCATCTTCCTGTGCAATCTGGTTCTGATCGTATTTTGAAGGCGATGAACCGCAAGCATACAGCTGAGCAGTATATTCGCTTGATCGAGCGCTTGCGTGCGGTGCGCCCTGATATTGCCCTTTCTGGTGATTTTATTGTTGGTTTCCCTGGAGAGACAGAACAAGATTTTGAAGATACAATGTCACTGGTTCGTGAAATCACATATGGTTCCGCATATTCGTTTAAATATTCGCCACGCCCAGGAACGCCGGCCGCTGAAAAAGGCGATCGGATGGTCGAGGATCATATTGCTTCTGAAAGGTTGCAGCGCTTGCAGGCCTTGCTGACGCAACAGCAACGAGAGTTTCAAGAATCTATGGTTGGGCGTGAGGTTAAAGTTCTCTTTGAGAAAAAAGGGAAATACGAAGGTCAGATGGTTGGCAAATCAGAGTATTTGCATGCTGTTCATGCTGATGTTTCAGATGTGAATATCGGCGACATCAGGACTGTAAAAATTATTAGCTCTGCAACCAATTCATTGCGTGGAGAGATTGTTTAGCATTATGTAACATGCCCGCGCTTGGATTGGGCAGACTGCAAGCCTTCATAGTTGCCGTCTTGCACAGCGCTTTGAGTAAATGGGCCTTGCTTAACAAAATGCTGTTAAATTTAGTTTTGATGCGGTAAATTGTATATTAACGTTAAAATATTGTGTTAAAGTATTGATAACTGCTTGTGTGATAATGATGCTTTATCATTATCCGAATTGTTAGAAAGGTTGTGACTGTGTTCATGAACATATTTAAGTTTGGTTTTGTTGCTGCGGCGTTGTCTTTAAGCGCTAACGCCGTGAGTGCTCAAGTCTCAGAGCGCTATGTGCCAAGTGTTTGGGTTGATCCGGATGGATGCGAACATTGGGTGATGGATGATGGAGCAGAAGGCTTTATGTCTTTGAAATTGGGCGAAAACGGTTTGCCTGTTTGCCACAATACAAACGCATGCCTTGTGGCTTCAGCTGACCGTACATTTTCATCGGATAGTGCTGTGATATCAGCTGAAAGACGTCAGCGCTTGGTTGAGTTCTTTAACGCAGATCGTTCAAGAGCTTATATCATTGAGGGCCATACAGATAGTTTGGCGAGCGATGCTTACAACAATTCATTGAGCTTGCGCCGCGCTAATGCCGTCGCTGAAATTGCGCGTTCTTTGGGTGCAAATATTCAAGAAGTTCGTGGTTTAGGTGAACGCTCACCCATTACAAGTAACGCGACTGCGCAAGGCCGTTCACAAAACCGCCGTGTTGAAATTATCTGTGTAGAATAAAGGCTGAAAAAATGAAAATCATTAATATTCCAGCAATATTACTCGTAGCAGCAAGCCTTTCGGCTTGTTCAATCGGCGCAAATAAAGGTGTTGACGGTCAGGTTATTGATCGCAAACCATTGTCTAACCTTACAGCAGGGATCTGGGTTGATCCAAATGGGTGTGACCATTGGCTTGTTGATGATGGTATTGAAGGATACCTTGATTTACGTGTCGATCGCAGCGGAAAGCAAGTATGCTCAGGCATTGAAAATGCGAATACCGTACGTGGCAATTACAAATCAAGCGGCGTGCCTGATATCCTATAATAGAAAGCTATTGGCTTTCATATGAATTGAATGGCTGCTTCGGCAGCCATTTTTCATTTGGAAAAGGTATTTTTTAACGGTAGTAAAGTGTTTGAAATGCCAAGTCGAAAGTTGAATCTCTAAATCATGAACTCTTCAATCCACGTTAGTCCCCGAGAGAACCAGTTTGAAACTGTTATGGAGTTTGAAGATAATAAAATATTGATTAATCTTTGTGGTGGCTTTGATCGCAATCTCGCACATATTGAACATCACCTTGATGTACAAATCATACGGCGCGGGAACCAGTTGCTTTTAAGTGGCGAAGATTGTGCGGTGCAGCAGGCCGTTGAGCTTTTTCAAAAGGCGTATAGTCGAATTGAGCAGGGGCGTGAGGTTAATGCCGCGGATTTGGATGCGCTCTTGCGCATGGAGGGTTCTCACGTTGAGTATTTTGATCCCATTGATGATCAAACGGAGCTTTTTGAAACTGATTCCGTTGAAATAAAAACGCGAAAAAAACTTATTGAACCACGCACCGATGCGCAAAAAGCTTATGCGCTAAACCTCTTTAAGCATGAACTTGCGTTTGGGATAGGGCCTGCCGGTACAGGGAAGACGTATTTGGCCGTCGCAGTGGGGGTTAATATGTTGATCAACGGCATGGTTGATCGCATCATTCTTTCCCGCCCTGCGGTGGAAGCGGGTGAAAGGCTTGGGTTTTTACCAGGGACACAGGATGAAAAAGTCGACCCTTATATGCAGCCTCTTTATGATGCGCTGGGTGATTTTCTTCCTGCGAAAATGATTGCAAAAATGAAAGAAGAAAAGACGATTGAGATCGCTCCGCTTGCCTTCATGCGTGGGCGTACTCTCGCAAATGCTTTTGTTGTGCTAGATGAAGCCCAAAACGCCACGTCAATGCAGATGAAGATGTTTTTGACACGCCTTGGTGAGGGATCTCGAATGGTGATTACAGGGGATCGTTCGCAAATTGATTTGCCGCGTGGGGTGCCTTCTGGGCTCAAAGAGGCAGAAAAGATTTTGAAAGGCGTCCCAAATATCTCCTTTAATTATTTCACGTCTAAAGATGTGGTTCGTCATCCATTGGTGGCCGCAATTATTGAGGCATATGAAAAAAATGATCTGTGATAGGACGCCTGATGGATATTGATGTGCTGATTGAGGATGAAAGATGGGAAAAGGTCTCAATTCGTGAGCTCTCTTTGAACGTCTTTGATGTGACCCTTCGATATTTAGGTCTTGATCCTCAGGTTTGTGAGGCTTCAGTGCTGGCGTGTGATGATAGCAAAATAGCTGAGCTTAACCGCGATTTTCGCAGTAAAGATAAGCCAACGAATGTATTGTCTTGGCCGGCGCAAGAGCGGGGAACGCCAAATAAAACGCCTCCCTTACCTGTTGCAGGCTTTGATGGCATGATCGAGCTGGGCGATTTGGCGATCTCTTATGATACGTTTGAAAGAGAGGCAGAGGCTGCTGCGATACCTTTTGAGCACCATGTAACGCATCTTTTGGTGCATGGGATACTTCATCTATTGGGTTATGATCATATTTTTGATACAGATGCTGAAATAATGGAGCTTAAAGAAGTTGAAGTACTTGAAATATTAAGTATTCCTAATCCATATTAGCATATGGCAAAATTAAGTGTAATTTTTTAACTGGAAAGGACCTATGGGCGATACTGACCCTACGTCTTCTATCGCAGCGCAAAGCGCGCTGCATGATAAGAATTTGAACGTGCTTGATGCCGGAGCTCATATTGCCCGTGCGTCAGCAAAAAATGAGACGGCAAGTGAAACAACATGGATGTCGCGCCTTATGAAGCGGCTTGGCTTTGCATCTAAAAAGGTAGATGTGGTTGCTCCTGAAGCAATAAAGGTGCCTGTCGAGACAGTGCCTGGTATGATCAATCTGCGGCGTATGCGCGTCGATGATGTCGCTGTGCCGCGTGCTGATTTGATCAGCGTGTCGTTTGATATCAGCCAAAAGGGATTGGTTGATGTTTTCCGAAAAAGCGGAAATACGCGCTTGCCAGTTTATAAAGAAACGATTGATGAACCTGTTGGTTTTGTTCACTTGAAAGATTTTGCCCTTCATTATGGTTTTAATGCCGTCAATGATGAGTTGAATATGAAGGCTTTATTGCGGCCGTTGCTTTATGTCCCGCCCTCGATGCCTATTGGTGTGCTTTTGCAGAAAATGCAGAGTGAGCGCATGCATATGGCATTGGTGATCGATGAATATGGCGGTGTCGATGGGCTTGTGACGCTGGAAGACTTAGTTGAGCAGGTGATCGGGGAAATTGAAGATGAGCATGATGCGGAAGAAGATGCTTTTTGGGTAAAAAGTGCCCCTGGGATTTATGTTGCCAAAGCGAAGGCGCCTCTCGAAGAGCTTGAGGGAGAAATCGGCATGCGCTTGTCTGACGTTGAAACGGGCGAAGAGATTGACACATTAGGGGGGTTGGTCTTCTTGCTGACAGGGCGCGTTCCGGCGCGTGGCGAAGTCATTCCGCATAAATCTGGTGCTGAGTTTGAAATTATCGATGCAGATCCACGCACGATAAAACGCATTCGTTTGCGCATGCCTGCGGCTGCAAAAGCACGAAAATCTAGCCGAGATAAAAAGACATCTTAGGAAATAAAAGTCCAATAAATGACGCGTTTTAAATTAGGCCGATTTCATAGTCTTGCCCTTGTCTTAGGGCTTGGTGCTGGTTTGGGGCACGAACCTCTTGGTTTGTGGTTTTTAACTATACTAAGCTTTGTGGGGCTTTTTCTTTTGCTCGCCAATAGCAGGGCGCCTCGTATGATGGCGCTCTATACTTGGTTTTTTGGCTTCGGTTATTTCGCTATTTCCCTCAATTGGATGGTGCATCCCTTTTTGGTGGATCCCCTGCGACATGCTTGGATGATGCCTTTTGCGCTTTCATTGATGTATGGTGGCTTAGCTTTATTCTGGGCGCTTGCAGTCTATTTTGCCTCTCGTTTGAAATTAAATGTGATCGGCATGGCGGCAGGTCTTGCGTTGGCTGAACTTTTGCGCGGCTATGTGTTTACAGGGTTTCCTTGGGGGATGCCTGCTTATATCTGGTCTGATACATCTCTTATGCAGCTTGCTTCTGTTGTTGGCTCTTATGGATTGACGGCTTTGACGCTCTTATTTTGCGCCGCAGTTGCGCAATCAATTCGGCTGCGCTCTTTGCTTTACGCCATGCTGCCGATCATGCTTGGCGTGGGGGGCGTTTTAATCGGGGCAAATATTAAGCCGATTACGATGATTGAAGAGAGCGCTAAGATTATCAGGGTTGTGCAGCCGAATGCGCCGCAAAAGTTGAAATGGCACCCAGATCATATCGAGCGCTTTTTTGCACGCGCAGCGCATTTAACACAGTCTGACACAGCTGATTTGGTTGTCTGGCCAGAATCCTCCATTCCCGTGGTCTTGCATCAAGCTGACTCTTATTTGAAAGATATCAGCGCCCAACTTGGTGCCTCACAAGCTTTGATTGGCGCAATTAGATTGGATGGTTTTCAGGCTTATAATTCAGCAGTTTGGCTGAGTAGTAATGCAAAGGCTCTGGAGATTTATGATAAGCATCACTTGGTGCCTTTTGGTGAATATCTACCCTTCCCAAGCTTACTCAAAGCGCTTGGTTTATCCATCTTTACAGCGGAGCAGGGGGCAGGCTTTTCTGCGGGTGAGGGGCCAAGATTACTGGATATGGGGCCGCTAGGGCAGGTTTTACCCTTAATTTGCTATGAGGCCATCTTCCCAAGAGATTTGCGTACGGATGAGCGGGCTGACTGGATTGTGCAGTTGACGAATGACGCTTGGTTTGGCTTGAGGTCTGGGCCAGAGCAGGCGCTTGTGCAAGCTCGCTTTCGTGCTGTTGAAAATGGCCTGCCCTTAGTGCGAGCGGCAAATACAGGCATATCTGCAATTATAGCGCCCAACGGCGAGGTTTTAGCCTCTGTTCCTTTGGGCGAATCTGGTGCGGTGGAAGCGGCTTTACCAAAGGCGAGTGCGCGCACTGTGTATAATCAATACGCAGAATGGCCTTTGTTCTTTTTGCTTACTCTCATGTGTTTTATGGGGCGTTTTTATCGCGCAAATAGTAAAGATTGACATGTTAACATTAACTCACTATCGAGCGTGATGTCGATGCACACAACGGCTTCCTGACGTGTGCATTTTTTTTAATGGAGCATTGTTTCATGTCTCGTAGTGACTATATTTTTGCCTCTGAATCTGTTTCAGAAGGCCATCCTGATAAAGTTTGCGATCGCATTTCTGACGCCATTCTTGATGCCTTGATCTCGGAAGAACCTGAGGCGCGGGTCGCTTGCGAAACATTCGCAACCACGGACCGTGTTGTGATCGGTGGAGAAGTTGGCCTTTCCAATCAGGAGAAACTCAAAGATTATTTGGGGAACATGGAGGATATCGTTCGCGGATGTGTGAAGGATATCGGCTATGAACAAGAGAAATTTCACTGGAAAACTCTGAAAGTTCAAAATTATTTGCACGAACAATCTGCGCATATTGCACAAGGTGTGGATGCGACAGCAGAGAAAGAAGAGGGCGCAGGCGATCAGGGGATCATGTTTGGTTATGCAAGCAATGAAACCGAAGCGATGATGCCGGCCCCCATTCAATATTCACATGCGATTTTAAAACGCCTTGCGCAGGTGCGCAAAAATGGGACGGAGCCTTTGCTTGGGCCAGATGCCAAGGCCCAGCTTTCTGTGCGCTATAGAGATCATAAGCCTGTCGAAGTTACATCGCTTGTGCTTTCCAGTCAGCATGTTGATGAAAGCCTGACTTCGCAAGATGTTCGAAATATTGTAT
Organism: uncultured Celeribacter sp.; assembly: GCA_938008015.1. GTDB lineage: Bacteria > Pseudomonadota > Alphaproteobacteria > Rhodobacterales > Rhodobacteraceae > Celeribacter. The sequence goes on along the minus strand of CALLMA010000131.1, from coordinate 3,442 downwards.
CGCCTTATCTTTATGAGGTTCTCCCTGAAGGTTGGCTCACAGATGAAACTGTCTGGCATATTAATCCAACGGGTAAATTCGTGATCGGTGGCCCTGATGGGGATGCCGGGCTGACGGGGCGTAAAATTATTGTTGATACTTATGGTGGTGCCGCACCACATGGTGGAGGGGCTTTTTCTGGGAAAGACCCTACCAAGGTAGACCGCTCTGCCGCATATGCATCCAGATATTTGGCCAAAAACGTGGTTGGTGCAGGCCTTGCGGATCGCTGTACGGTCCAATTGTCTTACGCTATTGGTGTTGCAGCGCCTCTATCCATTTACGCAGATCTACATGGGACTGGGAAAGTGCCTGCCGAAGTCATTGAAGCGGTTATTCCAAAAGTCATGGATCTCACTCCTCGTGGCATACGCACACATCTTGAGCTCAATAAACCAATTTACGAACGCACTGCCGCTTACGGGCATTTTGGCCGCGAACCAGATGCCGATGGCGGGTTTTCATGGGAAAAATTAGATCTTGTAAGCGCTATTGAAAAGTCTTTGTAATCCTCGCAATATGATTGCGAATAGAAAATTTGCAAATCAAAGGGCAAGGAATGTCTGAGGTGTTAAAAGATCCGCTGATTATGTTTTGTGCAGGTGTTGGTATTCCAATCCTTGCTGCAATGAATGCCCAGCTCGGATCACGCCTCGGATCAGCGACTTTGGCAGCCGTGCTTCTTTTGAGCGTGGCTGTTTTAAGCGCCTTGATATTTCATCTGATTTTGGGCTCATCTGCTAAGTCGATGATTTTCTCTCACCCAAAGCATCTGTATTTTGCAGGATGTTTGATGGGATTTTATATTCTATCGGTGACCACGATTGCGCCAAGGTTTGGGGTCGGAAATGCGATCTTCACAGTTTTGTTGGGGCAAATGGCCGCCGCCGCTATCATTGATCATTTTGCCCTCTTTGGCGCAGCTCGTAATCCGCTTTCTATAATGCGTGTGAGCGGCATTTCTTTGATGGCGATTGGGCTGATTATTATTCAAAGAGCATAAAAATCGATGAAGATTTTAGGCGGGTTATTTGGCCTTCTATTGCGCAATCAAAAATGGCTGAAGCTCTTTTCTGCGCTTTATGTAGTTTTGTTGCTGCTGTCGCATTCAATTTTACCGCACGCTCATGTGTGGGCCATTGCTTGCGTGTTTTCAATCGTTATGAATTTTGTATACATCTCCGCCGCTTTTAAGGTGGGTCGATATCGAAAAATAGAAGCTCTCGTCGCTACAATTCTGATTGTCTTCTCTATTTGTGGCGTGTTTTTGGCACCGCTTTTCGTGATTTCTGCCATTGCTATGCATGGCCTGTGGGATATTTTGAAGCATTTTGGCAAAGGTGTGCCATTTTTAAGCTGGTATACATTGGGGTGCGCCGGCGTTGATTTTCTCTACGCGTGCGTCTTATTGGCCTATTGGCTTCAATGGACTTAGGGCCATTCTTTTTGCAGTGGTCTTGCTGCTTTCTAATTGCTCCAGTGCACTAAGGTTGCTAAATGCAGGAGTATGAATGAGAAAAATATCCCCGCAAGCGAGTCTGCATCAGAGGATGCGGATAATTCGTATAAAGTTTCGATCAAATCTGGCAGTCATGAGACTGGGGCGCCTTGGCGCAATTTTTATGGTCGGATACATGGCAAGACCCTCAATCAAGCACAAAAAGATTACTTGGTAGAGGATCTTCCCAAGCTTGCTCCTGGTGGTGTTTCATGGGAAGAAAATCCTGATCGCGAACCAATCGATATGCAAGCGCGCTTTAAAGGAAAGCCTGTTTGGCTTGAAATCGGTTTTGGTGGCGGCGAGCATACGCTGCATATGGCGCAAAGCTACCCTGATGTGGAAATCATTGGTTGTGAGCCGTTTGTGAATGGTGTCGCAGCTCTTCTTGGGCGCTTAAGACGTGCAGGCAATGTTGAAAATGTGGCTGTTCATCCGGGGGATGCACGGGATTTGTTTGATGTATTGCCAGATGAAAGTTTGGAACGTGCCTTTTTGAACTACCCTGATCCATGGCCGAAAGCGCGCCATCATCGCCGGCGTTTTGTAACTCAAGAACACCTCGTTCCCCTGCATTCTAAGCTCAAAAAGGGGGCTATTTTCCGCGTTGCGACTGATATTCCTGATTATGTTCGGCAGACGATGGAAGAAGTCCCAAAGGCAGGGTTCGAATGGTTGGCGCAAACGGCTGATGATTGGCGTACGCCTTGGGATGATTGGTATTCCACACGCTATGAACAAAAAGCCATCCGTGAAGGGCGTACCCCACATTACATGACTTTTAAGCGCCTTTAATAGCTATTCATTTACGCAGATGACCTTGTCTTTATAACAAATAGACCTAAGTTCAGGCATGAGGTGCTCTCACCTCACACAGACGAAGAGGAAAGAAATATGTCCAGCCACGCAACGCCCATCTCAATGATCTCGCATAAAGCGCAGCCTCTTACGGGTGAGGCACTTGTGCCTGGGGATAAATCGATATCACACCGTGCTTTGATTTTTGGCGCAATGGCTATTGGTGAGACGCGGATCACGGGGCTTCTTGAAGGCGATGATGTGATTGATACCGCGAAAGCGATGCGCGCATTGGGGGCGAAAGTTGAGCGCATTGGCGATGGTGAATGGAAGGTGCAAGGGGTTGGCGTTGGCGGCTTTTCTGAGCCTGATAATGTGATCGATTGTGGAAATTCGGGGACGGGTGTCCGATTAATCATGGGGGCTGTTGCAACGCATGGATTCGCGACAACTTTCACCGGTGACGCTTCTTTAAGAAAGCGCCCTATGGGCAGAATTACAGACCCAATTTCTCTCTTTGGCGCACAATCTGTGACGCGCTCGAAAGGCCGTTTGCCGCTCACTCTCGTTGGTACGGATAATCCTGTACCTGTTGAATATGTGACGCCGATGCCGTCTGCGCAGGTGAAATCTGCAGTGCTATTGGCAGGGTTGAATGCACCAGGGCAGACTGTTGTGATCGAAAAAGAAGCAACGCGTGATCATACCGAGCGCATGCTCGCAGGTTTTGGCGCTGAGCTGACTGTTGAAAAGACGCCCGAAGGCTATAATAAAATAACCTTAAATGGGCAGCCGGAATTGCGCCCGCAGGATGTGAGTGTGCCGCGCGATCCAAGCTCGGCGGCTTTTCCTGTATGTGCAGCTTTGATTGTGCCGGGCTCTGATGTTTTGGTTCCTGGTGTGTCGCAAAATGAAACCCGCAATGGCCTTTATAAAGCGCTTGTTGAAATGGGGGGCGATATTACCTTTGAAAATGAGCGCGAAGAGGGCGGAGAGCCTGTGGCAGATTTGCGTGTAAAATATTCGACACTCACGGGTATTAATGTGCCTCAAGAGCGTGCGGCGTCTATGATTGATGAATATCCGATCCTGTCTGTCGTTGCGGCT
>CALLMA010000130.1 GCA_938008015.1 uncultured Celeribacter sp. | reverse complement strand
TTTGTAGATTTATGCCCGCAATGGGCTGAGATATTCATCGATCAAACTCAAGAAAATGAAGATCTGGCACAAACGCTTTCAAAATTGCGCCACCGAATAGAAAATGAACCTTTTTTAGAACAAGAGCTCCATAATATTCTTTCCGTGGTGACCTCGATTAGATCTGCTGCGGGCATCTTACAGCAATCTGAGGAATTATCTGAGCAATGGCTGAAGCGCTTTCACCGCAATATGTATGAAGATAGTCAACGATTGGCGCAAGCTGCCCAATCTTTAGTAACATATCTAAATGAAACGGGGGAAAGCCTGCGCCAAGACCCAAGCCTCACGTCTCCCTCGAAAGAAGAACAATAGAAGTTTTAAACAGTTTTTGACACAAGTTAGATCTCTTGCCATAAACTAAGCGGAAGGAACGGGGGATGAGGGATGCAAAAACGCTTATTATTGGTTGAGGATGAGCCAAATATTACGCAAGCAATCGGCTATTTATTGGCACGCGAAGGATGGAATGTTGATACACATCCAGATGGCGGAAGTGCCTATAATGCCGTTCTCGCCAAAAAGCCGGATGTCCTTGTCTTAGATGTTATGTTGCCAAATAAAACGGGATTTGAGGTGCTAGCTGAAGTCCGTAAAAACGCAGATTTTAAAGACTTGCCCATTTTAATGCTCACGGCCTTAGGGCAAAAAAAGGACCGTGAAAAAGCCGAAGGCTTAGGGGCAACGGAATATATGATTAAACCCTTTTCAAATGCAGTCCTCATTTCAACTCTTGAACAGCTCTATATCGAAACCCGCCAACATTCTTTGTTAAATCATCCGAGCTAGTAGTCCAGATATGGAGCCGAGGATTGTTAAACCGAAACCAATATATTTAGAACGCCGCAGCTACCGGCTACGCCGCCTTTCTGAAGGTTTACTTTTCTTACAATTTTTGACCTTTGCTTTATGGATTTTACCCTTTCTTTGGCAATCAAGTGACACACGCGGTTTGAATACGATTTTATGGATCTTTGGCGTCTGGATGATTGCGATCGTGGTTTCCTTGGTCATAAATCGTATTTTGCACGTATCAGATAATGATCATGCAGAAATAGGCAATCCGCCTGATAGCCTGACCCAAAATAAGAGCTCAGAGCAAGACAATGCTGAGCTTTAATCTCCTTGTCATCATATGCATTCTTTATACATGTTTGATGTTTTGTATCGCCTTTTGGGCAGATCGCCGAGCCGAAAGGGGGAAACTCAATTGGCTTAAATCGCCTTGGGTTTATACGCTCTCTTTATCCGTATATTGCACCGCTTGGACTTTTTATGGGGCCGTGGGCTATGCCGTGCGTTCTGGTGCAGAATTTGTGGTAATATATCTTGGTCCTTCATTAATTATGATTGGTTGGTGGTGGAGTTTAAGGCGTATTCTCATCATCGCAAAAGCACAAAGAGCAACCTCAATTGCAGATTTGATTTCCTCCCGATATGGGAAATCCAGCATCTTGGCCGCCTTAATCACGATCATCGCCGTCATCGGCACAACCCCCTATATCGCGCTTCAATTGCAATCGATTACCCAATCGCTTTGGGTCTTTTCGCAAGTTGAATCGGGTGTCTATACTGAGCAAGAATCTTCATGGATTGCCCTAGGGATTGCGATTGGCCTCTCCTTATTCACAGTGCTGTTTGGGACGAGAAGTATTGATATAAATGAGCGCCATCATGGGGTCATAATGGCGATTGCACTTGAGGCGCTTGTCAAAATTATAGCCCTACTTGCCGTTGGCATATTTGTCGTTTGGGGGATTTCAGATGGCCCGCAAGATATCATGGCGCAAATTATTTCCTCAGAGATTATAGATAAAGAACAAAGCCTTTCTCGGTGGAGCGTGCTCATCGTTTTATCGGCTTGCGCATTTTTAACACTGCCGCGCATGTTCCAAGTCTTAATCGTTGAAAACTCTGATATTAAGCACCTGTATACAGCGAGTTGGGCGTTTCCAACTTATGTCATGCTCATGTCTTTATTCGTTATTCCGATCGCTGTGGTTGGGCTGAAGTATCTTCCCAGTGGATCCAATCCCGATATGTTTGTGCTGACCATTCCCCTTGCTTTTGAGCAGCATGGCCTCGCCATTTTATCCTTCTTAGGTGGGTTTTCGGCGGCGACCTCTATGATTGTGATTGCATCCATCGCTTTGTCAACAATGGTCTCCAATCACCTTGTCATGCCAATTTGGCTGCAAATGCAATCAGAGCGGGCTGTTGTATCTGGCGATGTGCGTAAAATGCTATTGTTTTCAAGGCGAATTGCAATTTTTACAATTATCTTTTTTGGCTATTTATACCTTAAAATATCAGGCGGATCGGAAGCGCTATCCTCAATGGGCTTGATCGCCTTTGTCGGTGTTGTTCAGTTTTTGCCGGCTATTATTGGCGGCTTGTTGTGGCGAGGGGCAACGCGTGTTGGCGCCATTTTGGGCGCAACGATTGGCTTTATTATTTGGGGTTATACATTGTTTTTGCCTTCCTTTGGCCTCGGGATAGGTTTTGATGATATTTTGATGTCTCAAGGCCCATGGGGAATTGGCTGGCTCAGGCCACAAGGTTTGCTGGGGGTGAGTGGGATTGATCCGCTTGTTCATGCAGTTGTATTTTCTTTACTGTTCAATTCATGCGCCTTTATTTTTGGCTCATTAATCTCTTTTCCATCCCCAATAGAAAGAGTGCAGGCGGCGCAATTTGTGAATTTATCTACACGGCTGAAATCCTCTTTGGCGTGGTCTGAGGTTTTAGACAAGGGAGAGGAATTGCTTGCAATGACGCAAAGGACAATGGGCGCACAAGGCGCACAAAGTCTTTTTCGGGCCGCAGCGCATCATCAAGGCAAAGAGGGGTACATCCCTGATATTACGCCAGAGTTTCTTGAATTGCTCGAGCGAGAGCTTTCTGGATATTTGGGATCGGCAATGGCGCATGCGATGCTCGTTAAGCTCATCGGAGGGGGAGAGGTGTCTGTCGATGATTTAATGGCGGCAGCGAATGAAGCAGCGCAATTGGTGGAATATTCGTCGCAACTGGAACTTAAATCCGAAGAATTGCACAAGACGGCAGGGCTCTTAAAAGACGCAAATCAAAAGTTGAAAGTCCTCTCAGAACAAAAGGATGAATTTTTAGCGCATATTTCTCATGAATTAAGAACGCCGATGACATCCATTATGTCGTTTTCAGCGATTTTGCGGGCAGAGGCTGAAGAGGGTACATTAGATGAAAGCACATTGACTAAATTCTCGACGATTATAAATGACGAAGCCGAACGGATGACAAGGTTGCTTGGCGGATTGTTGGATTTATCGAGGCTGCAAAATACGGAGATAAGTGCGACAAAAGAAGATATAGATTTGGTTGAATTATTAGAGCAAGCTATATCATATAACTATAATGAACGAGTTGATCATGAATTGACTATTCATATAGATAACAATGATATAGGTGAAAAACTTTACTCAAACAAAGATCAGCTTTTTCAAGTATTTCTAAATATTATTTCTAATGCTCAAAAATATTGTGATGCAAAGCACCCGCGTTTGAAAATATCTGCGCAGCGTGCCGATGATGAATATATATATGTTGATTTTATTGATAATGGCACAGGCATCGCGATCCAAGATCAAGCCCAAATTTTTGAAAAATTCACGCAATTAAAACACAAAAATCCAAGAAGTGGCGCGGGCTTGGGATTGAATATTTGCAAGCATATTATGCAAAATCTTGGGGGGGATATCGCTTATCTTCCTGCTCAAGACGGGGCCGCATTTCGGATAAAAATTCCAAGAAAATCATGATGTTTTAGCGATCATCGGAATGAAAAATTCGAAATTTATTAACTTCTTCAATGTAACACTGAGTGAAACGGCAATGTTATTTCGAAATTTAGGGTGCTAAAAAATTCTATGAATGCGATTTTGAAGCAAAAGATGGATATAGGTTCGTCGGAAATGGCAAGCAGTGCTGCATCCATGAAGCATGTATTTTGCTCTGTCATTCGCTCTGTTGCTGAAAAAACAATGGGCTTGGATGTGACGCTTGTTGATTTCGAAGAGAAGAGTGTATCGACTAAAAATATTGCGCAATACATAGGAGAGAATGACTTATTTTGTGAGTTTATTTCTAATAGCTCCGAGCGTGGAATAGCCATTATGGATTGTGCCGTTATGTCTTATTTTTCTCAAAAAATGACATTTGGTTCGATTATAAACAACGATATTATTTCAAGAACGCCGACCCAAACAGATCTTTCAATACATAGCCCCTTTTTTGATGCTGTTTTTGAGGGCGTCATGCACGAAATGAACCGCCTTGAAATGGCATCTCTACTTCCTGTTTTCTATGCCTCTCAGCTGATTTCTCAAAAGAGGATGATACCGATCCTATTTGAGGAGCAGTCCTTCCAACTGTATAGCCTTAAATTTGATATCGATGGTGCAGATAGCCCAGGCCATGTGATCTTCGCCTTCCCAAAAATAAAAAATACAACACGTCATTCAGATGAAGACCTCCATTGGCAAGAGCAGTTCCAAAGCTCTGTTATGGAAAGTTTTGCTCAATTAGATAACGTTATTTATCGATATGATGAGAAG
>CALLMA010000129.1 GCA_938008015.1 uncultured Celeribacter sp. | reverse complement strand
CACATACATTGGGGCTTATCAAATGAGGCCGACATCCGTATGGAGGATGGGTTTTTAAGATCAAAAGGCCTTGGAGCTGCACTTGTGCGCCCTTTATCGCTCGTCTTTGATAAAAAAGGCCTCTATTTTGATCCGCGCCAGCCATCTGAGCTTGAGGATTTGATCATAAAGCGGTCTCATGGAGACGGACGGATTGAAAGGCTGGGGCAAGAGCTCCGGCAAGAGATTATTGATGGTGGCTTATGTAAATATAACATCGGCAAAGAGGCGTCCAAAAGGCAAAACACGGATTATATACTTGTCGTAGGGCAAGTCGAAGATGATGCATCCATTTTAACAGCCACGCATGACATCAACTCCAATCTCAAATTATTACGAGCGGCGCGCGAGGCGCATCCCAATCGCTATATCCTTTACAAACCCCACCCAGATGTTGAAGCTGGCCTTCGCAAAGGCAAAATCTCAGACGCGCTTAAATTAGCGGATGAGATTGTCGAAAACTCTAATCCATTAGATCTGCTCGGCGAGGCCTGTATCGAGCTGTGGACGATGAGCTCGCTCATGGGCTTTGAAGCCCTCATAAGAGATGTCAAAGTCGTTTGCGCAGGCATGCCGTTTTACGCAGGCTGGGGATTAACGCATGATCTCATACCCGCACCAATGCGCCGCAACGCCTCCCCAACGATTGCGCAATTAATATATGCCACTTTGATAGATTACCCTCGGTATTTCGATCCACAAACAGGCAAACCCATCTCGATCACGACAGCGATGCAAATCTTACAAGAGACGCCGAATCGAACGAGCCAAGCGCGCCTCAAAATGCTCTCACTCATCAGAAAAGCAAGGGCGCGCCTCTTAAAGAAAGCATAAACCATCAGAGGCTGCACATCTGTTGATCATCGAAGATTTCGTCCCCCTCTTATCGACATAAGAAGAATATTTAAGCTTCCCTAAGGGCCTTATGTTGGATATAGATTTTGACGTTATACAGCTTAAGGATTTAATACATGGCTAATGTTGTCGTTGTCGGTGCTCAATGGGGCGATGAAGGAAAAGGCAAGATTGTCGATTGGCTATCTGAACGTGCCGATGTTGTCGCGCGTTTTCAAGGGGGCCATAACGCAGGTCATACATTAGTCATCGATGGTAATGTTTATAAGCTTCACGCTCTGCCTTCTGGCGTTGTCCGTGGCGGCAAGCTTTCAGTTATCGGCAATGGCGTTGTTCTCGATCCATGGCATCTCATGAAAGAAATTGCCACGATCCGCGGGCAAGGTGTCGAAATTTCACCTGAAACATTGATGGTTGCTGAAAATACCCCGTTAATTCTGCCTTTCCATGGCGAATTAGACCGTGCGCGTGAAGAAGCGGCCAGCAAAGGCACAAAAATCGGCACAACAGGCCGCGGCATTGGGCCCGCTTATGAAGACAAAGTCGGCCGTCGCTCTATCCGCGTTGCTGATTTGGCGGATGAAGCCACACTTATCGCTCGCGTTGACCGCGCATTGCAACACCATGATCCCCTGCGCAAAGGCTTAGGCGTCTCTCCAATTGATCGCGATGCGCTTTTGGATCAACTTCGTGAAATCTCAAAAGATATTTTGCCTTTTGCAGCTCCAGTTTGGAAAATATTGGGTGAAAAGCGTAAGCAAGGCAAGCGCATCCTCTTTGAAGGGGCTCAAGGCGCGCTCCTTGATATCGACTTTGGCACATATCCCTTTGTAACATCTTCGAATGTGATCGCAGGGCAAGCTGCAACAGGTGTTGGCATTGGCCCAGGCTCTATTGATTACGTCTTGGGGATTGTCAAAGCCTATACAACGCGTGTTGGTGAAGGGCCTTTCCCAAGTGAACTTCATGATGCTGATGGTCAGCGCCTTGGAGAACGCGGGCATGAATTTGGTACGACAACAGGGCGCAAGCGTCGTTGTGGTTGGTTTGATGCAGCCCTCTTGCGCCAGACATGTGCAACATCGGGCATGAATGGTATTTGCCTCACAAAGCTGGATGTACTTGATGGCTTTGAGACGTTGAAAATCTGTGTTGCCTATGATTTGGATGGAAAGCGCTTGGATTACCTTCCAACAGCACAAGACGAACAAGCCCGCTGCAAACCAATATATGAAGAAATTGCAGGGTGGTCTGAAAGCACGGAAGGTGCGCGCAGCTGGAGCGAACTCCCTGCAAATGCAATCAAATACGTCAAGCGCGTTGAAGAACTCATAGAATGCCCTGTTGCGCTCTTATCAACATCGCCTGAGCGTGAAGATACGATCTTAGTCACAGATCCATTTGCGGATTAATCGAAGATGGCCCTCAAATATAAAACACGCCGCAGATTAGCGCTTCTTATATTAGTCGTAGGATTACCGACCTATATTGTCCTCGCGTCACAGCTCGCGAGCTGGATTGCCCCCAGCTCAGAGTTGGTTCAACTGTTCATTTACATCGCTCTCGGCGTTGCTTGGATCTTACCTTGTAAGAAAATATTCCTCGGGATTGGCCAGCCTGATCCTGAAGAGTAAGAAAATTGCTTTAATATTGGATAAAATCAATTCAAATTTTCCAATATTGAAGCAAAATAAAATGAGACAAAATTAAGCACCATCCCAAAATTTACACGCGTTTTGCCAATATTATGATATGAAGGCTTTGCAATAAAATTATTGCAGGGTGTGGCATTATAAGGTGTGGGTGATATGCAGGGAAGCTATGAGGAAAGCTTGCGGATTTTCCGTCAAGGTGCGCGGCTCGACGCGCATGAATATGAGAACAGCTCAATAACAAGCCTTGAGCGCTATTGGTTTTCTTTAGATAGAGATAGGGATATCCCCTATCGCTCAGACATTAAAATCTCTGAACTCAACGAAGAAAAAGATAGGATCTTTATCCTTGAGCGGATCTCATCATCTATTGCGCGTTTCCGCTATGCTGGAGAATATTTCTACGATGCATTTGGGCTTGAAATTCGGGGGATGCCCTTTTCAACCTTCTTCGATCATCGTGATCGGCGGATCATAAATAGTGAACTTCAATCTATATTCGAAACGCCCCAAATCTCTCAAATCACAATGAATGTGCAGCAAGGAGCTTCTCAATCCGCACGGACCTCTGAGATGCTATTATGCCCTCTAAGATCAGATGATGGTAGCATTGATCGCATTATTGGATATTGGTCTCTTGAGATAGAAGATCAACTCTCGGTCATTCCGAAATTTAAATTTTTAAACGCGGTTCACAAACCCGTCGCCACACCTCAGCCCCCGCGCACCAACCGAGCGCGCACACAAGCAAAGGCAACAAGGCCCCAATCTGCAGGATCGTTACCGGCTTCGCGCCCCAACGGCCCTTCTCTACGCCTTATCAAATAATACCGATTAAAAGAAAAAGCGCGGATAGACCCCCGCGCTTTTGATGAAATATGTGATGTTGTTACGGCGCTAAATCAGCGCCCCTTTTGCAACTCTTCTGCCACAAGGAATGCCAACTCAAGAGATTGAGACGCATTCAAGCGAGGGTCGCACGCCGTATGGTAACGAGACGATAGATCCTCATCTGTCACAGCGCGGATACCACCGATGCATTCCGTCACATCTTTACCTGTCATTTCAAAATGAACACCACCAGCCACTGTGCCTTCAGCGCGGTGGATTGCAAAGAATTCCTGCACTTCTTGGAGAACAGAATCAAATGGGCGAGTTTTATAACCTGAGTTTGATTTGACCGTATTGCCATGCATCGGATCACAAGACCAAACGACATTTGCCCCCTGCTCTTCAACCGTCTTAATCAAACGCGGAAGATGATCGCCAACTTTGCCAGCCCCAAAACGCGCTATCAATGTCAAACGGCCTGCTTCATTTTCAGGGTTGAGCGTTTCAAGAAGAACTTTCAAATCCTCTTCGCTTGTCGTTGGTCCACATTTCAAACCAATCGGGTTGGCAACACCGCGTGCGAATTCAACGTGAGCACCATCGATTTGACGCGTGCGATCACCAATCCAAAGCATGTGGCCAGAACCAGCGACTTCAAGGCCAGTCGTCGCATCTTTGCGGCATAGTGCTTCTTCATATTCAAGCAAGAGTGCTTCATGGGATGTGAAAAAATCAACTGTAGAAAGCTTTGCGCTATTCGTAGCATCAATACCTGTTGCAGAAACAAAGTCTAATGCATCTTGAATGCGCTGCGCCATTTCACGGTATTTACGAGCTTCTTCGCGCTCAGTATATCCCAATGTCCACGAATGCACATTATGGACATCAGCCAATCCGCCTGTTGAAAAAGCGCGCAACAAATTAACCGAAGCGGCCGCTTGCGTATATGCCTGCAGCATACGGTTTGGATCTGGAACACGGTCTTCGGATGTAAAGTCGAACCCATTAATGATATCGCCACGGTAGCTTGGCAGCTCAACGCCATTGACTGTTTCAGTCGCAGCTGAGCGCGGTTTTGCGAATTGACCCGCAACACGGCCTACTTTTACAACAGGCACTTTCGCGCCATATGTGAGCACCATTGCCATTTGCAACATAACTTTGAAAGTATCACGCAGATTATCAGCTGAGAACTCTGAAAAGCTTTCAGCACAATCTCCACCTTGCAACAAAAATGCCTCGCCGCGGGAAGCTTTTGCGAGCTGCTCTTTTAGGGTCAGTGTCTCACCAGCAAACACAAGTGGCGGATAATGAGTGAGCTGAGCTTCAACTGCATTCAACTTCGCTTCATCCGTATATTCAGGCATTTGAATTCTAGGTTTGTTGCGCCAAGTGTTTTTCACCCAATTCGTCATTATCTCTTGCTCCAAAGAAAATTCTATAGCTAAATTAGCCCTTCAAGCGGTTATTATCATCGTGCAACGAAGTATAAAAGCATAATTAGACATGTGCTTTGGCGAATTCGCACAGGTGGGCGCCAAAAACACCATAACGTGCCCTCGCTCACTAAAAACTCAACTTTAAGGTGATTTTTTTAGCTAAAATTATCAGCAATCTTACGACAATAGTACCAATTTTTACTTCACTTTCTCAACACCACCGCTTAGCTTGCGCTATGGATTACTATCCTAAACGGGAGAAAAATATGAAAAATCTACTTATTGCAACAGCCGCTTCAGCTCTATTGGCAGGCACAGCTCAGGCCGAAGATATTAAAGTTGGTATTCTACTTGGCTTCACAGGCCCAGCAGAATCATACGCACCGCCAATGGCAGGCGGCGCGCGTGCGGCATTGAAAGAAGCATCCGAGAGCGGTGCATTTCTTGGTGGAACAAAAATTGAAATTGTAGAAGCAGATAGCACATGCACAGATGCCGCTGTTGCCACAGCTTCAGCAGAGCGTTTAATCACATCTGAAGGCGTCTCTGGTATTATTGGCGCTCTTTGTTCCGGCGCAACAACTGCTGTTTTGCAAAACGTAGCCTTGCCAAACGGCATGGTGATGGTTTCCCCATCAGCAACATCTCCAGCGCTCACAGCGCTTGAAGATAATGGTCTTTTCTTCCGTGCCACACCATCCGATTCACGCCAAGGTGCCGTCATGGCACAGCTTTTGAAAGACAAAGGCTATAGCAGCGTTGCGGTCACATATACAAACAATGACTATGGAAAAGGCCTATCAGATGCCTTTGCAACGAATTTCACATCCCTCGGTGGCGATGTCACAATCAATGCAGCGCATGAAGATGGCAAAGCGGATTATTCTGCAGAAGTTGGCGCGCTTGCTTCAGCTGGCGGCGAACTTCTCGTCGTTGTCGGTTATGCAGATCAAGGCGGCAAGGGCATCATTCAAGCGTCCCTTGATACGGGTGCTTTTGATACATTCCACCTTCCAGATGCGATGGTTGGTATCACGACAGAAGAAACTTTCGGCTCTGATCTAGATGGCACTATGGGTCAAGTTCCTGGCACAGATGCGCCTGGTGGTGAACAATATGTTCCTATCGGCGAAGCAAATGGCTTTGATGCAACAGCGCCATTCTCACCAGAATCATATGACGCCGCTGCAATGCTTGTTCTTGCGATGCAAGCTGCTGGTTCTTCCGATCCGGCAGATTACAAAGGCAAGTTTTATGAGGTTGCCAATGCGCCGGGCGTAGAAATTTATCCGGGCGAATTGAAAAAAGGCCTCGAAATTCTCGCATCTGGTGGCGAAGTTAATCTTGTTGGTGCTTCAGCAATCGAACTCATTGAGCCAGGTGAAGCGGCTGGTTCATACCGTGTGATTGAAACAATCGACGGCAAACAAGTCACTGTAGAATATCGCTAATACTTAAATAAATTAAACAGCCTAGGATGCCACCAATGCATCCTAGGCTGTTTTCATATCTACTGATCTAAAGATCTAAAGATAAAGGGGTAATACTATGATCGAAGTGCGTGATCTTCACATGCATTTCGGCGGTTTTCGCGCTGTTGATAACGCGTCTCTTACGATTGAAAAGGGAACGATCACAGGGCTTATCGGTCCGAATGGGGCTGGAAAAACGTCGCTCTTTAACTGCATTGCAGGTGTTTATAATCCAACGGCTGGCCAAGTTCTATTTGATGGCGAAGATATCACGGGGCTAAAGCCACATGATCTTTTCCACAAAGGCATCTTGCGCACCTTCCAAATCGCGCATGAATTTCATTCCATGACGTGTCGAGAAAACCTCATGATGGTGCCTGCAGGCCAACATGGCGAAACCCTTTGGAACACATGGTTTGGCCGCAAGCGCATTGCAAATGAAGAGCGCGCTCTTCGTGCCAAAGCCGATGAAGTTTTAGAATTTTTAACAATCTCACATATCGCGGATTTAAAAGCGGGTGAAATTTCTGGCGGCCAAAAAAAGCTTCTTGAGCTTGGGCGCACGATGATGGTGGATGCAAAGATTGTTTTCCTCGATGAAGTTGGTGCCGGTGTAAACCGGACATTGCTTTATACAATCGGCGATGCAATCAAGCGCCTCAACCAAGAGCGCGGTTATACGTTTTGCATGATCGAGCATGATATGGATTTCATCAAACAGCTCTGCGACCCCGTCATCGTGATGGCGCAAGGCGCTGTTATGGCCACAGGAACAGCCGATGAAATTATGTCGAATGAAAAAGTCATCGAAGCATATCTAGGAACGGGTGTGAAAAACAAAAAATCGGAGACAGCATCATGAGCTTCCTCAATGCACATGAAATGCACGGTGGGTATGGCAAAGGCCCCAACATCTTACACGGATGTTCACTGAGCGTAGAAAAGGGTGAAATTGCGGTCATTGTCGGCCCGAATGGCGCTGGAAAATCCACCGCGATGAAGGCTGTGTTTGGCATGCTAGAAGTGCGCGAAGGCTCAGTCACCTTTGATGGCAATGACATCACCAATCTCACACCACAAGAGCGGGTGCGCATTGGGATGGGCTTCGTCCCGCAGGTCAACAATATTTTTCCAACGATGTCTGTTCGTGAAAACTTAGAAATGGGCGCTTTCATTCGCACCGATAATGTCGAAGAAACGATTGAGCAAGTTTATGAACTCTTTCCTGCTGTCTATGAAAAGCGCAATCAAAATGCGGGCGAACTTTCAGGCGGTCAGCGCCAACAAGTTGCCGTTGGGCGGGCTTTAATGACTCAACCAAAGCTTTTAATGCTTGATGAGCCAACAGCAGGCGTTTCTCCGATTGTAATGGATGAGCTGTTTGATCGCATTATTGAAGTCGCCAAAACAGGCATTTCAATCTTAATGGTCGAGCAGAATGCACGCCAAGCCTTAGAAATTGCTGATAAGGGCTATGTTCTCGTTCAAGGCGCAAATGCTTACACGGATACAGGTGAAAATCTCCTCGCCAATCCTGAAGTCCGCCGCACATTTTTGGGAGGCTAACAGATGGATCTTCTTAACGCCCTCGTGGCATTTACAAATTTCGTTATCGTTCCAGCAACAGCTTATGGCGCACAGCTCGCCCTTGGCGCGCTCGGCGTTACCCTCATTTATGGCATATTGCGCTTCTCTAATTTTGCTCATGGTGAAACCATGGCATTTGGCACAATGTCTGTTTTGGGCATTACAGCCCTCTTTCAAAGCTGGGGCATTTCTTTTGGGCCACTCCCGACGGCCCTGCTCGCCTTGCCCTTTGGCGCATTGATTACAATTGCCTTGGTGCTTTCGACAGACCGTGTAGTCTATAAATTCTACCGCAAAGTGAAAGCGGCGCCTGTGATGCTGGTGATTGTATCTATGGGTGTGATGTTCATGATGAATGGATTCATTCGAATGATCGTGGGCACGGATGATCGCCGCTTCGCTGATGGAGCGCGTTTCATTATTAAAGCACGTGAATTCAAACAAGCGACAGGTCTGAACGAAGGCCTTGCCATCAAGACAACACAAGCGATTACTCTTGTTGTGGCCATTATGACGGTGGCAGCATTGTTTTATTTTCTAAATAAGACAAGAACGGGAAAATCTATGCGCGCCTATTCAGATAATGAAGATCTAGCGCTTCTCTCGGGGATCAATCCAGAGCGTGTGGTCAAGATCACATGGATCCTTGTTGCGATCCTTGCCACCATCGCAGGCACGCTTTACGGGTTGGATAAAAGCTTCAAGCCTTTCATCTACATGCAGTTGCTTTTGCCTATTTTCGCAGCCGCAATTGTTGGCGGCCTAGGCTCGCCATTAGGCGCCATTGCAGGCGGTTTTGTGATCGCTTTCTCAGAGATCACATTCACCTATGCCTTCAAAAAGGTCATCACATATTTAGGGCCAGATGGATGGAAGCCTGACGGGCTCGTTCAATTGCTCTCAACCGATTATAAATTCGCAGTATCCTTCGCGATCTTGATCATTGTGCTTTTGTTTAAACCAACCGGATTATTTAAGGGGAAATCAGTATGACACATGTTGTTTCTCAAAATGAGCAAAGCCGCATGCGCCCGCCCAAGTATTTTGCTTGTATGGCATTGCTGATTATTGCGGTTGGCTTTTTCGAATCATGGAACTCCGCGCTTTTCATTCTCAATTTCGGCCTTATTTCTGCGATTATGGCCCTCGGCGTTAATCTGCAATGGGGATACGCTGGCCTCTTTAATGTCGGCGTTGTAGGCTTTGTTGCGCTTGGTGGCTTGGCGGCCGTTTTGGTTTCAAAGCCGCCTGTCCCAGAAGCTTGGGGCGCGGGGGGTTTACAAGTTCTTGGCGCGCTTGTCTTTGGGCTTGCTGTTATTGTTGGCGCCATTGCATTATGGAAGCGCCTGTCTGGATCAAAATACAGAGGCCTCATTCTAACAGCTTTCATCCTCATCGGTTTTTTCATCTACCGCGCGATATTTGATCCTGCCGTGGCGGCCATTGAGGCGGTAAACCCTTCTGTCACAGGGAACCTTGGTGGTTTGGGCTTGCCAATTTTATTGGCTTGGCCTGTAGGCGGTTTATTCGCTGCGGGTGCGGCTTGGGTGGTCGCAAAAACAGCGCTTGGATTACGATCTGATTATCTCGCCATTGCAACTTTAGGCATCGCAGAAATCATCATCGCCGTTATGAAAAATGAAGACTGGCTCGCGCGTGGTGTAAAAAACGTGATCGCGATTCCGCGCCCTGTTCCCTATGAAATCGATCTGCAAACCAGCCCATGGTTTTTAAGCCTCGCTGAGCGCTTTGGAAGCGATCCTATTACCGCTTCCACGATCTTCGTGAAATTATGCTATGCCGCTCTCTTTTTGGGGGTGATCATCCTCCTCGTCACAGCGATGGAACTCGCTTTGAAATCACCATGGGGGCGCATGATGCGCGCCATACGTGACAACGAAGTCTCATCTGAGGCGATGGGCAAGGATGTGACCAAAAGGCACTTGCAAATTTTTGTCCTCGGCGCAGCAATTTGCGGATTGGCAGGCGCCATGATGACAACACTCGATGGTCAGCTCACACCAACGTCCTACCAGCCTTTAAGATTCACGTTTTTGATTTGGGTTATGGTGATCGTTGGAGGATCTGGCAACAACTGGGGCGCGGTTCTAGGTGGCATGTTGATTTGGTTCTTATGGGTTCAAGTTGAGCCAATGTCTTTATTTGCAGCAGAGCAAATCGTTGACATATTCAACATTGGTCCTGATTTAGAGGCGCAAATTATGAAGCGCGTTATCTATCTACGCCATTTCTCAATGGGATTGATTTTATTGTTAGTCCTTCGCTTCAACCCTCGCGGATTACTTCCAGAGCGCTAAATCAAGCTACAATTAAAAACTTTAAAGCCCTCACTGCTCAAGCGATGAGGGCTTTTTTATGCATGAACCCTATGTTTAGACTTGCCAAAAACGGAATGTAAAAAGAGCAAATACGGACATAACTTCCAATCGCCCTATCAGCATTCCAGCAGATAAAATCCATTTAGCGGTATCATTGAGCGGGCCGAAATTGCCCGATGGCCCAATGATATCGCCAAGTCCTGGCCCAATATTCGCAACGGCCGTCGCAGCCCCCGAAATTGACGTCACCATATCCAAGCCTGTCGCAGAGAGTAAAACCGCAATGACCCCCAATGTCACAAGGAACAACGTAAAAAACGCCATAACCGATGAAATGACATCATCTTCAACCGAGCGCCCTTGATAGCGCAAGGAAAACACACCATGCGGGCTATGAATACTTTTGATATGGTTTTTGAGGGAAAGAAAAAGCATTTGGTATCTGAAAATCTTTATAGAACAAGCGGTAGACCCCGCACATCCGCCAATCAGCCCCACAAAGAAAAAACAAACCGCAGGGAAACTGCCCCAGAGTTGGTAGTCAGTGGAAGCAAATCCTGTGCCTGAGATAATGGAGGTCACATTAAACAGCGCTTCACGGAATGACATTTCAACGCTGCTTGCATTCAAAAAGACTTGAAAGAGAGTCAAAACGACCGTCAGGATAAAAATAACGACGAGATAAGCATGTATTTGTGAATCGCGCCAAAGCGGCTTTGCCGTGCCAGCAAGAAGCTGAATGTAGCGCACAAATGGCAAGCTCGCGAGCACCATAAAGATTGTTGCAACATATTCCGGCGCCCCTTGGTACACGCCAAAAGAGGCATCAGACGTAGAAAACCCGCCCGTCGACATCGTTGTCAAAGCATGATTAAACGCCTCAAACCCAGACATCCCTACAGCGGCATAGCTGAGCATGCAAATGAAAGTTATGCCAATATAGATAACAGAAATTGCCCCTGAAATCTCAGCTGCGCGTGGCAAAACCTTCCCGTGAGTATCAAAGGCTTCCGAACGGAAAACTTGCATCCCCCCAATTCGCAGCTCAGGCAAGAATACCATCGCCACAACAATAATGCCAACGCCGCCAAACCACTGGAGCATAGACCTCCAAAGTAAAAGCCCCTCTGGTAGATCTTGCAAATTCGAGAAAACAGTGGCGCCAGTTGTTGTAAGGCCCGAAGTGCTTTCAAAAAATGCATCCGCAAATGACGCATCCGTTGCACCCAATAAGAATGGCAAAGAGGCAAATATCGGCAAAACCACCCAAAGAACGGTTGTGAGCAAAAACATTTGTTGAATACTAAGCCCATCATCATGGCGTTCATCAGTAGCGATTGTCATGGCCCCGCCCATGAGAATGCATATGACACTTGAATATAGGAAGACTTCCCAATGATCTGAACCTGACGCCATATCAAAGCCCATTGGGATCAGCATGGTGATACCCAAGATGCCCACCAAAATCCCCAGAACATAGCCAATTGGTCGAAAATCAATCATGGCTTAGCTTTGTCTTTGTGCAGTGTGGAAGTCAAGAACATGGGGATGCACGTCATACCGCCTCAGCCTTGGTGGATAAGTGAGGAAAAGAGTTCGGGATCCAAGCTTTTATCCGCAAAGGTTTCGCCTTCATATAGAATTGAAACAGCGTCATGAGAATGGAGGCTTTCTTGATGACTTGCAACAACGCGGAAATCCCCAATCCGCTCATCCCCCTCAATGGCCTGCGCAAACAAACGCGCGGCATCTTCAACGAAAATAGGGTTTGCGGCGTTGAGCTCTGCAAATGCCTGCTCATCTTCTCTTTTCACAATCGCTTGTGTTTCCGTGGGCACCGCGCTTTTGCACAGCGCGATTAAATCTTCAAACCAAAGCGTTGGTTTATCGGCAAGATATTCAACGGATATCCTCGCGACAGAGCGCTGAGAATGCGGCGTTGCTAATTGCTGGCGCGTGCTTCGCGCATGTTCAGAAAGCTCTAAAGAGCAAGGGCATGTAGAGCTATAGACATAGTCTAAATGAATGATTTTTTGCCTGATACCGGCTTGCTCGATCCACTCAAGAGCTAGATTATAATATTGATACCCATAGAGCCCCGAACGCAGAGAAGGCACTTTCAAAGGATAGGAGAACTTCATTAAAATACGCGCATCGAAACTCTCAAGATCGCGTTTATAATCTTCTAAAGCGGCATCAATCACGCCCATCGAAAAAACGCGCTCGGCGTGGTTATAAAAGCTGCGCATGATGCGCGACATATTGATGCCTTTTTTCTCCGCGTCCAAACTGACTGTGCCCGTGACAGAGGTTTCAAGGCTAATATCAGCGCCATCGCGCGTATGATATTTGATCGGCAATCTGAAATTCGAAATCCCGACATGCTGAATCTGCCGCTTTGCCCCCTTAATGAGGCTCACAGGGCCATTTTGCAGATCAGGCAGGCTATCACGGTAAGCAGGATCGACTTCAAAGTCTTCAGGATAAGCGCGTTTCAATGCGGGGTAATTGGAGAAATCTTCAGCCTGTTGTGCAAGATTTCTTAAGGCTGGATCAAGGTTCGCCAGCGCCGCTGCATCTAAAGACTGCGCCCATTTGCGCAACTCCTCGAGAGAGCGCAAAGCCAATTCAGGGCTTAGATTTGACGCCATATTTTAGCCCCTTTTCCCACGCAAAACCTTAAAAATCTTATATTCATTACAGGCATAAGGCTTTTTAGCCTGCAATGAAACTCCTAATAATTTGCAGATCCCTGCATGCCCTTAGAGCTGATCTAATGAGGAAATAAGGTCTGCAATCAAATCGCGCTCATCTTCTAAGCCAATAGAGACACGCACAAGATTAGGCGCAATTCCCAACTCTGCTTTTTGATCATCTGCTAGGCGTGCATGTGTCGTTGTTGCTGGGTGTGTGACAATAGATTTCGCATCCGCGAAGTTGTTAGAAATCGTAAAAATCTCAAGCGCATCAATGAATTTGAAGCACTCAGCTTTACCACCCTTGATTTGAACAGTGAGCACCGTGCCTGCAAATTCCGATTGCTTTCGCGCCAATTCACACTGCGGATGCGCATGGTGGGTTGGATATTTCACAGCTTCAACATTCGGGTGTTCTATAAGGGCATCCGCTATTTTCATGCATGAATTGGCTTGCTGACGAACGCGTAAATCTAGCGTTTCAAGCGACTTGAGTTGCACCCAAGCATGAAATGGGCTCATCGCCCCGCCTGTGTGTTTAATATAAGTTTCTATAGGCCCGCGAATAAGCTCTTTAGAGCCGCAAATAATCCCACCCAAACAGCGCCCCTGCCCATCGACATGCTTTGTTGTCGAATAGACACTCAAATCAACGCCACATTCTTTTGCGTAAGAAAAGATCGGAGTTGCCATTGCATTATCACAAACGACATAAGCATCATTTGCATGGGCGAGATCACAAACAGCTTTAAGATCAATAACTTCCAATGATGGGTTTGAAATGCTTTCGAGGAACACCACGGCCGTATCAGGACGAATAGCCTCTTTCCAAGCGCTTAAATCGCGCCCGTCAACCAGCGTGATTTCAACGCCAAATCTCTGCAAAATATCTTCAATCACATACAAACATGATCCAAAAAGCGCCCTTGAAGAGACAAGATGATCTCCCGCTTTGAGCAAAGACATCAAAGCACCATTCACAGCCGCCATGCCAGAGGCGCAAGCAAAAGCATCTTCATAGCCTTCAATATCAGCCATGCGATCTTCAAACATGCGCGTTGTGGGATTTCCATATCGCGCATAGATAAATTCATCATGGCCGCTTTCGATGAAACGCTGCTCTGCTTCATCCGAACTGCCGTAAACGAAACCTTGGGTCAGAAATAAGGCCTCGGAGACTTCCCCATATTGAGAGCGGCGAATGCCTTGGTGGATAAGTTTTGTTCTTTTATTCCAATTATCTCGGCTCATTTCTCATTCCCAGTCTTGCCTGAAGTTAGACAAATAATTCATCTGATCAAAGTGCTCACTTATGCATTATCGCCTTTAAATGCAGGCAGTGGCCCTAGATATTATAGCTTATTTACAGCGCTTATCATCGATTGCAAATCACAATTTTCGCTTAAATACAAAGCCCCAAGAGAGCTGTCAATTTACCTCTCATTCTGCGCGCTATGTCATGTGCGTTTCATGCATAGTACATGCCCATGCGAACACGCCAACAAAGCCACCAAACAACCAAAGGTTGTATATTCATCAAATACAATCTATGATGATCGCTATTCTTATCAGTTTCATTAGTTCAAATGATTTTTCAGAGCCAAAATACAGTTCAAAGGGACACGAGAGCCTATGCCAACATTTAATGCCCAAGGCTTTGTCTGGGCAGGCGCAGGTATCCCCAACACCCTCTCACCTGTCCTAATATCAGATGACGACCCAGCCCTCTCCTCATTTTTTCAGATTGATCCCAATGAAGACGTCACGATTAACAACGTGACATATAGTAATCTGCGCGGCGGCATTCGCTCTCTTCCTTTCACGGATTCATCAGGCACCTCACACATAGAAAATTTTTCGATATTTCTAACAAGCAGCAATGACTGGATCATCGTTTTATTGCCCGGCTCTCAATTCGATGATGGGTCAACTCTCTCGTCTTTTGGCAACTGGGTGAATGCTGGGGGCGCTTTATGGAACGATCTATTTTGCTTTGTGAAAGGCACACATTTAAAAACCCCGACGGACCAGCGCCGAATTGAAGATCTTAAAATCGGTGATGAGGTTTGCACTCCCCAAGGCTCCAAAAAGATCAAATGGATCGGGCGCAGAGAAATTACGGCTGCTATGATGGCGCAAAATACAAAATTGAAACCCATAAGAATCCAAAAAGGCGCTTTAGGAGAAAATCTCCCACACAAAGATCTGTGTGTCTCCCGCCAGCACCGCCTATTGCTGCACTCTCGCATCGCACAAAACATATTCGGGACAAAACAAGTCCTAATTCCTGCTATCAAGCTCACAGCTTTGCCAAATATCGCGATTGATGAGGACATCAAGAGCGTAGAATATTTTCACATCATGCTAGATCATCACAGCATCGTATATGCTGAAGGCGCCCCTGCAGAAACGCTATACACCAGCGAAACTGTTTTAAACTCCCTGCCCCATGAAGTGCGCATAGAAATAAACACCATTTTCCCTGAACTGATGACCAAAAACATCGATCCCGAACCAGCTCATTTGATCCCCTCGCTCAATCAGCAAAAAAAACTCATTTACCGACATCAAAAAAACGGGCATCCTTTATTAGAATACGCATGATCACAGTTGGAGGTTACAGATGACGAAGACAATTGAATTATATTATTGGCCCACTCCAAATGGCTGGAAAATCTCCATTGCTTTAGAAGAGATGAACCTTCCGTATAATGTCAATTTCATCAACATCGGCGCCGGTGATCAATTTCATCCTGATTTCCTCAAAATCTCACCGAACAACCGCATGCCAGCAATTATTGACCCCGATGGACCGCAAGAGGCCCCAATCTCGATTTTTGAAAGCGGTGCGATTTTGCAATATTTAGCCCGCAAAACAGGCCTATTTTATGGGCGCACAGAGCAAGACAGAATTGCCGTTGAGCAATGGCTCATGTGGCAAATGGGCGGCGTTGGGCCAATGGCTGGCCAGGCGCATCATTTTTTAAAATACGCCCCAGCAATGGAACCACCACAAGACTTACCCTATGCAAAAGATCGCTATCGCAATGAAGTCACACGCCTTTATACTCTTTTAAACAAACAACTGTCTGAAAATGAGTATGTAGCAGGAGATTTTTACTCGATCGCCGATATGGCAATATGGCCTTGGGCTAGCCTTTGGGAGGGGCAACAGCAAACACTCGAAGACAAGCCGCATCTTAAAAGATGGTTAGACCAGCTTGCCTTGCGTGAAGGTGTTCAAAAGGGGCGCGCTTTAGGGGCCGAAAAAAGGCAAGATCTTGCAAAAGCAAAATCCAGCCATAACGCCTTATTTGGAACATCAAAGAACTAACAGCACATTCTATTGCTGATCGTCATCGCTTTCTTTCTTTTGTTCAGTTGAATGCTGGGTCAACAAAGGCGTTTGCGCCATAAAGAAGCCAAACATCGCTATAGGCAGGCCAAATGTTTTAAACTGCACCCATAAATCCGTAGAAAAATTGCGCCAAATCAGCTCGTTAGAGGAGGCAAGCACAAGAAAAAATAGGGCAAAACGCTTGGTGAGCTTAAACCACCCTTCACTATCAATCGCCATCACCTCGCCCATCACTTTCTCAAGGTAACTTTGCCCGCGCATCAAACCAAAGGCTAAAATGGCCGCAAAGATGACGTAAATAATCGTTGGTTTCATCTTGAAGAACCGCTCATCATTGAGCCAGACTGTGAGCCCCCCAAAAACCACGACGAGAACCAAGGTTAAAATTTGCATCACAGAAAGCGTGCCAGTAAGTTTCCAGAGAATGAAGGTCGATATCGCCATCACGGGAATGAAAAGCGCCGTCATCAGCACGAAGCCTTCATATGTGTTCCCCGCGATATCGAATTGACGATCTTTTATCAAAAGATAGCCTATAAAAAACGCGACAACAGGCCCCATCTCTAAAGCTGTCTTGAGGCCGTGGGAAACATTTTTTTCAGACATAATATATCCTTTAATCTGATCTTATTTTTATAATGGGTTATGTGGGGTCGTTATGCAGAAAATTCAACTATGATTGCGCCCAGCGCGATGAGGGACATAAACCCCAATCGCTGCGGACCAACCTTTTCTTTCAGGAGCACCCAGCCGATTAATGCTGCGAAAACCGCAGAGGTTTCTCTTAAAACGGCCGCTTCACCCACATTATCCAAACGTGTTGCCAGCATAATAAAGCCAAATGATCCATAAGCCACGAGGCCGCCGATGAGCCCGCGTAGCATGAGAGGCGCAAGATCAGGCTTATTCTCCATTCTCTTATATCGCCTGAGCGCAATCACGGGCATAAGAAGACCATCAATGAAGAAAAACCATGCTAAAAAGGTGAAAGGATCGGCTGTAGATCGGATGCCATAAGCATCATATGTCGTATAAAGTGCAACGAACATCCCCGTGAACATCGCCATCAATATTGCAGACACCATTACAGAGCGTTGTCCCTGCAATTTCAACAGATTATAACCCGCCAAACCAAATATACCGCATAATAAAACAAACACGCCAAACCATTGGCTCAGTGTAAAATGTTCACCGAATACAATCCCAGCCCCAACGACAGTAAACAAGGGCCCCATGCCACGAACGACAGGATAAACAACCGTATAATCGCCCAGTGTATACGTGTAAGCTTGGGCTAATTTGTAGATCACATGAATAACGAACATACCCAAGAAGATGATCCACATATGCGGTTCTGGCCACGGCACAACAAACAGCGCAATTGGGGCTGCAATGATGCCATAGCTAAAATCCATCGCACCGCGTGAGAGCCAAGGATCATGCTTGCCTTTTTGCAGCGCCCCAAAGAGCGCATGCAAAAACGCCGCACCTAATGCCAAAACTAAAGCAATATTATGCCCTTCATGAGTGCCTTCTAAGGATAGAATCCATTCACTCATGTGATAATATTCCTTACGCCTAGATAGAAATCGTTTCTATATTTTCTAAAATATCAGAAAAATGCGAATAAGGATTTGGCACAAGCTTACCATCACTTGCTTCGACAAATGGATATTCCTCATCTAGGTTGCTTTCCGCAATCAAGACTTCTTCAAGCGTATGCACATTAAAGTCGTTGAGATATTCGGGCAAAAAGCCCAAGCCGAAAATCCGAGCTGGGCGATCTTCTCGCTCAGGGTCCACGACAAGCATTCCAGTGCCAACAAGTTTCTCGCCATCCATGACGACCATTTCAGAATAGAGACGGCGATCATCTGGCCATTCTTCATCCGCTTCTTCGGGACGAACAGGATATGTTAGGAATAAATCCTGTATCGCCTCGCGACGTCTGACCAAATTTCCTTGAGACAGCCAACTGTCTTGCCCCAATGCGCGTTTAATTTCTAACATCATGCCTCCAAGCCCAAGAGGGCCTTCGCAAATTCTTCGGGATCAAATGGTGCTAAATCATCAATTTGCTCTCCCACGCCAATCGCATGGATCGGCAAGCCAAATTTATCGGCGAGAGAAACAAGAACACCACCCCGAGCGGTTCCATCTAATTTTGTCATGACAAGCCCAGAAACATCTGCAATCTTTTGAAATGCTTCGACCTGAGAAACAGCATTTTGCCCTGTTGTCGCATCAAGAACGAGCAGGGTGTTATGAGGGGCTGTTTCATCCCTCTTTCGGATAACGCGGACAATTTTTGCAAGCTCTTCCATGAGATCTTGGCGATTTTGTAAGCGTCCTGCAGTATCGATCATTAAAAGATCTGCATTGCTTTCTTGCGCCATCCCCATTGCATCATAAGCAAGGGAAGCTGGGTCTGAGCCTTCAGGCGCTGTCATGACAGGCACGCCAGCGCGCTCTCCCCATGTCTGAAGCTGCTCAACGGCAGCCGCGCGAAACGTATCACCAGCGGCAATAACAACTGATTTTCCTGCCGCGCGAAATTGGCTCGCAAGTTTACCAATAGTTGTTGTCTTGCCTGCGCCATTAACGCCAACCACCAACACAACCTGCGGCTTTTTAGGATAAATGGGCATAGGTTTTGCAACATTTTCCATGATGCGCGCCACCTCGCCAGCCATGAGTTGCTTAATTTCTGAAGCGGAAAGTTTTTTACCAAACCTTCCTTCAGCCATCGCAGCGCTCACACGCAAAGCAGTGTTCACTCCCATATCGGCAGAAATAAGAAGTTCTTCGAGCTGTTCGAGCATATCGTCATCAAGCTCGCGCTTTTGGGTCGACGCTACCGCATCCGTGCTGCTTAACCCATCCAGAATACCTGCTCTTGGCGTATCAGGCGTATCAGGCGCCTCTTCCACAATAGCTTCCAGCCCTTCATCAATTTTTGATGAAGACTTGAAAAGCCGTTGTTTTAATTTGCCAAAAAATGCCATGCGTGATCCCGCCTCGCCTCTTATTTTTATTTTTTATGATCAGAATCTTCACACCGATTCTTGCCTTTATACACCAATGAAAAGACTCGTTATAGATGATTCACCATTTATTAAGACCATCAAATGAAAGAAATAGAAAACGAAAAGAGAACGGTCGAAAGTTTAAAATAAACTCCCCTGCCCCGCATCGTTTTTACCGGTTTTCTTGCGCTTCGCCTTTTCTTGTTGCACCGCAGGCTTGCTTTGATTTGCAACCGAAACACGCCCATCCGCGAATTGAATTTCAGCAATAGCGGCCTTCGCCTTTGAAGATGTGATCAGCGCGCCTTTATCATCGCGCACAACGGCATATCCACGTTCAAGTGTTTGCTGGTACGACAAAGCATTCACCCCAACAGATAAGCGCTCGAACCTCGCGGAGGCTCTTTCTAATCGTTGATGACACGCGCGCCCAAGTCGTTGGTACAGGCTTTCAAACTTCTCTTTTTTGAATGTCGCCGTATTATAGATATTTGCGGGGCGCAGGCCTGATGATACATGTGTCAGCTTGGCCTTTCGGCTTTCTACATTGCGCATAATTGCCTGCTCTAGGCGCAAATCGAGCTGATCGAGACGCTGCTTTGCACCATCTAAGACTTGCTCCGGATTAGGCAAAGCACGTGCCAAATCTCGCAAGCGTTGGGAGCGCTGGTCTATAATGCTGGTACTTGCTCTTTCCACACGGCCTTTAATCTCTTGCAGATGCACCCATAATTCGCGGCGCACAGGCACCGCCATTTCAGCCGCTGCCGTTGGCGTTGGCGCACGCCGATCTGAAGCATAATCTATCAACGTTGTATCTGTCTCATGTCCAACTGCCGAAATAAGTGGAATGTGTGAGTTCGCGGCGGCGCGCACCACAATCTCCTCATTAAACCCCCATAAATCTTCAACAGACCCACCACCACGTGCCACAATCAGCAAATCGGGCCTTGGAATATCGCCACCATGGCCGAGCGCATTAAAGCCTTCGATTGCGCGTGCGACTTCGGCTGCAGAGTTTTGTCCTTGTACAGCCACAGGCCAAATCAACACATGGCGAGGAAAACGATCGCGCAAGCGGTGCAAAATATCACGGATAACCGCGCCTGATGGCGATGTCACAACGCCTATGACTGAGGGTAGAAATGGAAGCTCTTGTTTGCGTGATTGCTCAAAAAGCCCTTCTGCAGAGAGCGCTTTTTTGCGTTTTTCCAACATGGCCATCAAAGCGCCTGCGCCGGCAGGCTCAACCGTATCAACAATAATTTGATAGCGTGATCCGCCAGGAAATGTTGTCATACGCCCCGTTGCGATGATTTCCATCCCTTCTTCTGGCTGCACCTGCATGCGCGCCACTTGCCCCTTCCAACTCACGGCATTGATCACCGATTTATCATCTTTGAGATCGAAATAGAGGTGGCCTGAGCGCGGGCGCGACACACGCCCCACCTCAGCGCGCACGCGCACAAAGCCAAACTCGCCCTCAATCATACGCTTCACAGCTGTAGATAATTCCGAAACCGAAAATTCAGGCGCATTGCTGCTTCCTGATTCGCCTGTAATTTCATCGTTATCATCAAATATATCAGACATTCGTTTCGCTCATTGTTGTCAGATTCTCTTCCAGACCATAGAAGATATTCATAGCGAAGTGGAAGTGCAGGATATTAAAATGAAGATATTAATTTTAGGAAGCGGTGGACGCGAGCATGCTTTGACTTGGGCTGTGTTGCAAAATCCAAAATGCGACCACGTCATCGTTGCACCCGGCAACGCTGGAATTGAAGAGATCGCCGAATGTATCGCCCTTGATATTGAGAACGGCGCTGCCATTGTCGAATTTTCTAAAGAAAATAACATCGACTTCGTGATAATCGGCCCCGAAAATCCACTAGCATGCGGTGTTGCTGATGATCTTCGTGCGGCAAATATTCTCTGCTTTGGCCCCTCCCAAGCGGCGGCACAGCTTGAATCCTCTAAAAAATTTACCAAAGAAATTTGTGATGCAGCACAAGCGCCGACAGCGAGATATGCCACATTTGAAGACCCTGATTCTGCCAAAGCCTATATCCACCAACACGGCGCGCCCATTGTTGTTAAGGCTGATGGTTTGGCTGCAGGCAAAGGCGTTGTCGTTGCGATGAGTGAACAAGAGGCCAATGATGCTATCGATATGATGTTTGAAGGCAGCTTTGGGGCGGCTGGTGCACGCGTTGTCATCGAGGAGTTTATGGAGGGGGAAGAGGCTTCTTGGTTTATCCTGAGTGATGGCACAAATGTTTTACCTATTGGAACAGCTCAAGATCACAAGCGCGCCTTTGACGGCGATCAAGGGCCAAATACAGGTGGCATGGGCGCATATTCCCCTGCCCCTATTTTGACTGATTCTGTCATGGAGGCTGCGATGGATGACATCATCAAGCCGACAATCGCTGAAATGAAAAAGCGCGGCACTCCTTATCAAGGCGTATTATATGCTGGATTTATGATTAAGGAAGGACAAGCGCGCCTCGTTGAATATAATTGCCGCTTTGGGGATCCAGAATGCCAAGTTCTCATGATGCGACTTGGTGGTCAAATCTTAGACTTAATGCTCGCCACAGCACGAGAAACACTGGATCAAGAGCAAGTTTCTTTCGCCGATGATCATGCGATGACGATTGTTATGGCAGCCAAAGGATACCCTGGACCTTATAATAAAGGCACTGAGATCAAAGGCGTCTCACTTATTCCTAGCGATAGTAAAAATATGGTTTTTCATGCAGGTACAGTGCGAGCGGATCAACAACTCTTGGCAAATGGCGGGCGCGTTTTGAATATCACAGCGCGTGCTGACAGCCTCCAAAGCGCCCGTAATATCGCTTATCAAAACATACAATCCATTGATTGGCCTGAAGGTTTCTATCGGAATGACATCGGCTGGAGAAGCTTAACAAAATAATTCTATATTTTGCTCAATTGTTCTCTTTTTATAAAGGTTTTGTTAACGAAATTGAGTCAAATTATATTCAACACGGACAGTCAAACCCACACCCACCCCACACCCCGAGTGTTCGTGTGAAATCATAAATGTCTATCTCAAGTCATGCTAAAACGGCATGGCTTGAGATATTCTACTTGATCAATAACTCTTACCAAAACTTAAGTTTGACCGGCTATTGAGCCTCTCAACAGCTTAAAAACGCCTGCATGCTGCTTGGCCCTTTATATTTCCCAACGACACGCTCATGTAGTTCACCGCGGATATATCTCATTTCCACGATATGATCCCATCTCGCATCCGCCGCCACAACAACGGGCAAAAAACCAGCACAAGCTCGAACGCCGCCCTCAATGATTGGCGATCCGTAATGGTGGTTTGTATATGCAGCTTTGCTCACCATCTCCTCCAATGAGAACGCAGTATCGTTTGAATGGCCTGCGGTTTGTTTGCCCTGCTCAGCAGGAATCGTTCTAAAAATGCGCAACACTTTGGCCAAATGCGGGCGGTCGATATAGGCAATATCTTTAATCCCATCTCCGTCGAAATCTGCGACCCCCGCAACAGCAAGCCACCTATTGCGCATACCAATCGCTTTATTGTGCCCCATAAGCACAGCAGAAACCTGCCCAGCCTCTTGAGAGAGGCCGTAGATATTAAGGCGTGCACCGTCATGAAAGCTTGAAGACACCACGACAACCTCAAAACACCCATCACCATTCAGATCGACAACGCGTGAATTTGTATCTTCAAAAACGCCATTTTGCGCCGCAACGATACGATTCTCAATCCGGCCATTTTCATGATTCATATATGAAAGCGCCAGATGTTGATATTCACCGTCTTCCACAGCCCCATGGCCATAAACATCCGTCAATTGCTGCAACTGGGCTGAAAGCACAGAAAGACAGGCCCCATGCGCCCCAGAAGCAAACAACCAACATAAAATAATCGCGCCGAAAACCCTCATTAGATTTGCTTTTCAGGCAAGTGCACCGTTAGCCCATCCATTTCATCATCGACAATAATCTGACAAGCCAATCGCGAACGCGCTGGATCTGGCTCATGTGCAAATGAAAGCATATCTTCTTCTAAATCTTCGATTGCAGGAATTTTACCAACCCACTCTGGATCCACATAGACATGGCACGTTGAGCATGCACAGCAACCACCACAATCGCCATCAATGCCCTCAATATCATTATCACGCGCAACCTGCATGAGATTGTCACCAAAATCTGCTTCAACTTCTTGACGTTTCCCATCATGGCTTACGTATGTAATCTTGCTCATCACATATTCCTTTTGACTTTTGGCTTTGCTTTCAAAGCAAAGGTTTGATCTCATTTCCTTATATATATGTGCAATAGAATGAATATGCCGGAAAATAAATACATTATCTTGTGAGTGATAAACGCAGCAATCACTGGTTATTTCTATCAATTCGATAAAAAAAATCATATTCTTTAAAAAACCCTCTTGCAGCTCCAGCATCTAGCGCTTATACCGCCCTCACCCAAGGAAGCGGGCGTAGCTCAGGGGTAGAGCATAACCTTGCCAAGGTTAGGGTCGGGCGTTCGAATCGCCTCGCCCGCTCCAAAATTTTCCTTCGATCATCAGATCGAACCCCAAGGAAACGTAAGACCCACGTCACGGGACACGCCGAGCGGGCGTAGCTCAGGGGTAGAGCATAACCTTGCCAAGGTTAGGGTCGGGCGTTCGAATCGCCTCGCCCGCTCCAATTCAAAATCACTAATATATATGTTTAAAATTGCACTTAGGCCACAAGGCCACTCTGGCCATACCGCCGCCCATCGAAGTGGCGCCGTGATTTAAGTGCACATAGTTTTGACATAATCCCCCTCATTTTCAGAGTTCACGATCGATTTTCCGACCACTCAAAACACCCTCTTCAAAAAAATACACAATATTACATTTTTTTCAAAAAAATCGAAAAAAAGGGCTTGCACCTTTTAACACATCCCACTATCTAGCATCCCACAGTTGGGGTGTAGCCAAGTGGTAAGGCAACGCTTTTTGGTAGCGTGCACCGTAGGTTCGAATCCTACCACCCCAGCCATTTTACCATTACAAAAATAATGACAAAAAAAATACAGCTATAAGCGATACTTACACTCGCCAAAAGCTCGGCCTTCAATATACTCTCAGAGCTTGTATCTTTTCGCACCTCAGACTGAATGATCGCGAATTTGTAAAACCAGCTCATCAGCAACCAACACCTCATGATCCACACACCCATGAAGGCTACGGAGCATTCGCGGCGCAGCCATTGCAATCAAACTCAAACAATTGCACATCGCTACATCAATGAGGGCCATAATTATAAAAACTGAAGGCTTTGCGTAAGAAAGTCTAAACGCCAACTCCCTGACCGCCTTCAAATACTCAGCCTAGCACTTCAACTCATATTGGTGATTTTCGCTATTATTTCAACGTAATCCGATTTTTTTTCCTGCTTCCGCGAGAACTGTGGCGCAGCCTTAAGCCAAAGGCTGCGCATAAATAGTCAAAAGATATCCAAAATATGCAGTTCAGGCAGGGGCGGCGTCTTCTAGGCGCAGTTGTACTGAATTTCTTCCCGCCCAACTATTAATTTCCAATCGGCCCGCCAAATGAAAACGCGCGCCGGCGTGCGCTTCAAGCGCGGGGCCAATTTCATTTTCATACGCACCAAAACATATCGCCTCAAGGCGTGGGCCGGTTCCGTCAGAAAACGAGAGTTTCAAATGTTTCTCGCCAATACGCTTTGCAA
Source organism: uncultured Celeribacter sp. (assembly GCA_938008015.1). Lineage (GTDB taxonomy): Bacteria > Pseudomonadota > Alphaproteobacteria > Rhodobacterales > Rhodobacteraceae > Celeribacter. Next base: position 11,240 of record CALLMA010000129.1, on the reverse strand, counting down.
AATGGATTTGGCACGAAGGAATTGCGAAGCGAGGGTTTGCGGCTGAGGCCCCGTAAGGCCCCGCTGCTTCGAGTTGCTCGATAAGTTCAATAGTTGCAGCTTGCGGCATCAGCATGCCGTCTAGCTTTAAATCAGCAGGCCCGAATTGATCAGCGCCTTGCTTGGCCAGCAACTCCGAAAGGCGCGCCATAGCCCCCTCCAGCTGATCTTGCGCGACACTCAGCCCCGCAGCCATTTTATGCCCACCGCCTTTAATCAAGAGCCCTTCAGACGCAAGGCGCTGGATCGCCGCCCCCAAATCAACCCCAGTGATCGAGCGCCCGGATCCCTTTCCAAGGCCGTTCTCGAATCCGATCACCACAGCGGGGCGATTATACATCTCCTTCAAGCGCGATGCGACAATCCCCACGACACCAGGATGCCAGCCTTCATCAGCGGCCCAAATCAAAGCCGCTTTTGTATCCCGCGTTTCAATTTGCTCACACGCCTTTAAGCGCACTGTCGCTTCGATATCTCGGCGCTCTGTATTCAACTCATCGAGGCGCAGCGCAAGCTCACGCGCTTCATGCTCATCCGTTGCAACCAAAAGCCGCGCCCCTAGATCTGCGGCCCCTATTCTACCACCAGCATTAATCCTCGGCCCCAATAAAAAGCCCAACGCATAGGAATTTGGCGCATTTTCCATGCGCGCGACATCCGCCAAAGCGCGCAAACCAATTCTCTCACGGCGCGCCATAATTTTTAGGCCCTGGCGCACAAGAGCGCGATTGACGCCGATTAAAGGCGCCACATCCGCAACAGTTCCCAAAGCGACCAGATCAAGATAGCTCATGAGATTAGGCCCCGCCTGCCCCATTTCTCGCAACTGCCGGCCTGCCTCAACCAACATTAGAAAAACAACAGCAGCCGCACAAAGATGGGCCAATTCTCCTGTTTCATCTTGACGATTAGGATTCACCACGGCGACACATTCCGGCAAAGTTTCTCCACCAAGGTGATGGTCTAAAACGATAACATCAGCCCCCTTAGCCGCCGAGATCGGCTCGTGGGACAACGTCCCGCAATCCACACACACGATGAGATCATGGTGGCGCGCCAGCTCTGCCATCGCCTCATTATTTGGGCCATATCCCTCATCAATTCGGTCAGGAATATACAGCGTCGCTTCAAGGCCAAATTCTCTAAGCCATAATATAATTTGCGCCCCCGAGGTTGCACCATCGACATCATAATCTGCAAAAACAGCAATTCGCTCTTTCTTTTGCGCAGCCGCCACAAATCGCTTGGCTGCTTTTTCCATATCTTTCAAGTGACGCGGATCAGGCAGAAGCTCTTTCAATTTCGGCTCAAGAAAACTCTGCGCTTCATGCGCTTGCACACCACGACGTGAGAGAACTTGGCACAAAGGGTGTGAGAAACGGCTTGTTTGTCGAATTAAATCGGCATTTCTTTGCACTTCTAAAGCTGGTCCAACCCATTTACGCCCCGTTAGGGATGAGGAGACATTTAAAAATTCACTCACGTAACAAGCCTATCTATCAATTGTTTGAATTAATGGTCTGGTTCAAGCAAGACAGCGCGAGACACCGATGCGAACTCTCGCCTTACCAATGTGGTGAGCGCCATAGATGCCGTCACAAAGAGCCCAACTGGCCCGATAAACCACCCGAGCGAGCCTATCGCAAAGTAAACACATCTCAAACCGCGATTATAGGCACGCGCAGCAGATATATTGATTTCAGCCGCCTTATGCGTTCGAGACTGAACGCCAACAGCCTCAAAATCATTTGGCACTGCCGCCATCATAACACCGCAATAGCCAAAAAGCCTATTCGACCACACAAATTTCATAAAAGCCGATGCGACGAATATTAAAGTCACGGATATTTTCACATCCCAAACGACAACAGGCGCATCGATTGCGATCTCAGCAGCTAAGCCTTTCAAGTTTTCACCATTTGCAATGGCCGCCAAGCATCCACCAATGGCAATCAAACATGCTGATCCCAAAAACGCCGTTCCATCGCGCAATGTGCTAAGGAGGGTCATGTCAAAGATGCGCGGCTGCCGGTCAATCATATGTGTCATCCAGTGTCGCCGATATTGCGACATCAAAACCGCAGTTGACGGGCGCGACTTGGGCGGGTTTTCGATCAACCAGCCAATCAGGCACCATGCGATAAAAAGATAAGCGACGGCAGCAGCGTCCCAATAAGAGAAATGATGTATAAGTTCAAAAAATGTCATAGCCTCACATAACGAAACAATAGCCCCATAATCAAGAAATTGCTGCAACATTTTTTATGCAGCGCCCTTCATATTGCGGTGATCGAAATAAGAAGGTGGAAATAAATAGCCAAGCCTGCATGGAAAGACCTTTAGATCATCTAGCAAGTGATTTATATGGTATGAGATACCAATCTCACCTCGTGAATGGAGTACGAGAAATGCGAATAGCTAAATTTACCATCTTTGCAATTTTTGCGCTCATTGCTTTCGCGTTTTTTCATTACAACCTCCCCCAGCGTGATATTGTGCGCATCGTGAATACATATGAGGAACGTCAAAACCTACAAGGTTGGACAACGATGTTTTGGGGCGCTTCAGAAACGACTCCTGTAAACGGCGTTGAAACGCGTGACATTCAATTCATTCAAACCATTTTGCCCAACGGGAAACCCATGGTATTTCGCAATGAAGATACGGGATGGGGCTGGCCTCCATACTTCAAATTCGACACGGCCTCTCTTTACACAGAAGCCGCTGATGCCATCTCGGATAAAGACACGCCAGAATGGGTCATCGTGCGCCATTATGGCTGGAGAAATGAATTCCTCTCCATCTTCCCTAACGCCGTGAGTATATCGCCAGCGACGGGGCCAGAGCAAAGATTATTGCCTTGGGGCAATGGTATTCTCATTTTGGGTATAGTCATCTTCATCTTAACTATCAGACGCCTGTGCCTTGGTTTTTATAGTCGATCAATTCGGCCAATATTTGTAGGAACATCCGAGAATTTGAAAGATCTGCAGGACCGTTTCAAACGATAGAATACAGGAAAGGCAGGCAGAGCAAGCTTGGAGCACTGACGCGCCCCATGGATTGATTGGCCACGCAAGACCTCATCCCGCTGCGTTAAGTTTGAGATTAAAGGGCTGCTCGATCAGAGCCGAGATAGCATACAGACTAATTTTATGCTGGGGCGGATACACCCTAACGCCTATAATAACACAACAATTTCAGGATAATTTCTGCTTTAAGGGATACACTACATTAGCGGATAGAGGATATGATCCCGCCAGCCCCCTCTCCGCATTGTAGCTTCAGAAAAATGACTGTCTCACTTATGACAGCCAGAGTTATAAAGTCATATTAATGAACATAATAGATAGAATTAAGTCTGTTTTAAATGACCTCCGCGTTCGGATCATTTTGCTTAGCCAAGGAAACGAAAACAGTATTGTTACAAATTTAGCGATAGTAGTTGATGGAGTTTTACTTGATTTTGAAGAATATCGATACCAACGTAAAAGGAGATTGTTGCGCCAAAATTTGCCACCATCAAAACCTCTACCATCGAAACCAGCCGAACATACGCTTTATGGAGAAAAAGGCACTTGGGAATGCGAGCATTGTGCAGCGCCAAATGAAATATTTCTGGATAAATATGCATCGCGTCTATCATCAGTTTGTTCCGCACTGAAGCCAAATTGCTGGAATTGCAATACTTTAGGCACGCATATCTCTAGCTTAAGCAGTCATGATACTGACGCTGACATTATGTCCTACTGGCTTTTAAATCCGGACTCCTACTTTTGGGATGAGGCAGCGGATTTAAACTACATAGAAGATTTTGACATTCCTTTCATTCCAGCCCTTGATGCGATGAAAGTCGCGTTGAAGTCTCAATATCATTGTGAAACTAAGTTTTTTCATCTGTTTTCATACATCTTTGACACCACGACCTGTGCTCACTTCGACAACCTAGAACAAAAACATTATCTACGCACATGGCTCAAAGAAAATTATGAAATTTTGACACAACAAGAGCAGATGGCATCTTACAAGAGTAAAATAGCGAATTTTCTTCCTAATCAATAAAGAGATTTCAGCCCCAATGCGGATCTTGGATGGTCAATTTATTTGCCGTTAAAAAGTGCGAAAAGTAAGGAGGGAGGATGAAAACGCCCGTGTACTGAGCGCAGCCATAGGCGCTTCAACACAAGAAAAAATTCCTATGTTGAGCGCTTGATCATGTTTAAAGCCTTATTCGCCGTATGGCACCCAAATGGTTTTGACTTCGGTAGACTGCATCAGCCATTCTCTTTGCGAAGGCCTCATATCATATCCATTATTAACCCAAGTGCGTTTCAATGAGCCCGCGCTTTCTTCTTCTATGGTTTTTGAAATATCCGCAGATGAAAAGCTCCAAGCGGCATCAATATCATAATGCCCTGCCACCGTCCGTCCGAGCTCCATGTGAGAGCCCGTTAAGATGCTCACCACACCTGCAGGGACATCTGATGTATCAAGGATTTGATAGAAATCAGTCGCAACAAGAGGATACGCCTCGCTTGCGACGGCAATAATACGGTTCCCCATCGCAATTGATGGCGCAATAACATCAATGAGCCCTGCAAGAGGGCGATCATCACAAAATGCCCCAATCACGCCCACTGGGGCATTCATCGCCAAGGCCACCCCTCTAAATGGGACAGGCTTCGCAGCGCTATCAAATTTATCACACCAAGCCCCATAAGTGAAAAGCGTATCAATAGCCTCTTCAACTTCTTTTGCTGCCTCTTGCGATGTGACACCTGCCAATCTCGAAAGGCTTTGAGCAAATTCATGAGAGCGTGCATTCATGTTTTCAGCAATATAATAGAGAATTTGAGCCCGCAAATGCGCCGAACTTTTAGACCAAGAACTTGCTTTATGAGCGGCTTCCACCGCATTGCGCACATCTTTTCGGCTCGCAAGAGGAGCGTGTGAAATCAATTCACCCTCCTTGTCAAAAACCGCTTTGCAATAGCCACTATCTGGGCGAGATTGTTTGCCGCCGATATAAAGCTTCGCCGTTCTATCGATCTGGTTTGACTGCGCCGTTATATTGCCCTCAAAGATTTCCGCGCTGACAACCGGTGTGCGATCTGCGATCGGCTTCGTATAAGCTGTTAAACCTTCCCAGCCGCCCTCACGCCCATATCCGCTTTCTCGAATACCGCCAAAACCTGCAGCGGCATCAAACATATTCGTCCCGTTAATCCAGATCACACCCGCATTTATTTTAGGGGCAATATCAAGAGCGAGGTTGATATTCTCGCTCCATATACTTGCCGCAAGACCGTAGCGAGTATTATTCGCGAGCTGAACCGCCTCACTTGGCGTTCTAAACGTACAAGAGACAAGCACAGGCCCAAAAATTTCTTCCTGCATCAATTCAGAAGATGCATGTAAGCCCGTGATTAAAGTTGGATTATAAAAACATCCAGCTGGCGCATCTTCTCTTTGGTAAACATCCCCCTCATGGGCATGCTCATCCACGAGGTTTGCGATGCGTTCAAGTTGCTTAGGATCAACAATCGCGCCCATATCAACGGATTTATCGAGCGGATTTCCAACACGCAATTTCTGCATCCGCGCTTTGAGCTTTGTATAGACTTTCTGAGCAACCGTTTCTTGGACCAAAAGGCGAGACCCAGCACAGCAGACTTGGCCTTGATTAAAAAAGATGGCGTCGATCACACCCTCAATGGCTGAATCAATATCCGCATCATCAAAAATAATATAAGGGGATTTCCCTCCCAATTCGAGTGTCAGCGCCTTGCCAGATCCAGCCGTGACTTTGCGAATATGTTTTCCAACAGCCGTCGAGCCGGTGAAAGCAACTTTATGAATGCCGTCATGGCGCACAATCGCATCCCCCACTTTGCCATCGCCCGTCACAATATTGACCACACCAGCAGGAAGACCGGCTTCTTGGCATATCTGCGCAAAGAGCAAAGCCGTGAGAGATGTATATTCAGCCGGTTTTAAAACAACGGTGTTCCCCATAGCCAAAGCAGGGGCGATTTTCCAAGCCAACATCAAAAGCGGGAAATTCCATGGAATAATTTGCCCACATACCCCGATTGGCGCGCGCCCTGGCAGCTCTTCTTGCATCAAATGCGCCATGCCAGCGTGATAATAGAAATGCCTGATCACAAGTGGAATATCCGCATCTCGCGCTTCACGAATAGGTTTGCCATTATCAAGCGTTTCTAAGACGGAAAAAAGACGCGCATGTTTTTGAATAAGGCGCGCAATAGCATAGAGATATCTTGCACGTTTCTTACCACCAATATTTTGCCATTCCGCTTGTGCATTTCCTGCGGCTGATACAGCAAGATCCACGTCTTCAAGTGTCGCTTGTGTGATATGCGCAAGGGCCTCGCCTGTCGCTGGGTTATGGCTTGGGAAGAGATCCCCTGCAGCTGTCATCGCGCCGTTGATAAACATGCCAAAACCAGGCTGGTGATCTGCTATCCAATTCAATGCTTCTGTTGCGCTTTCAGGCGCTTCACCGTAGTCCATTGTTTCAAAAATCTCTTTAATTGTCATGACAATACCTATTTAAATACGGTTAAGCGGAGGCGTGACGCCAAGAGGCCGAATAATGGCCGCTTGTATGGTGCTCTAATTGGCGTTCAATATCATTGAGCAAGGAGGATGCGCCGAACCTAAAGAGATGTGGCGAGAGCCAATCATGGCCCAGCTCTTCTTTAATCAGCGTCAAATATGTCAGCGCATCTTTTGCTTTTGAAATACCACCTGCAGGTTTATAGCCCACGCGAAAGCCAGTCCGCTCGAAATGCTCTCGGATCGCACGGATCATCACCAAAGAAACGGGCAGCGTTGCATTCACAGCTTCTTTGCCCGTTGATGTCTTGATGAAATCAGCCCCTGCCATCATGCACACATGAGAGGCACGTGCCACATTGCGCAACGACCCCAACTCACCCGTCGCCAAGATCGCTTTTACATGCGCAGAACCACAAGCTTGACGAAATTGAGCCATCTCATCATAGAGCGCCTGCCAATTGCCCGTGAGAACATGCCGGCGAGAGATGACAATATCGATTTCTTGTGCACCAGCTTTTACACTCTCTTTGATTTCCTCAATCCGAAGATGCAAAGGCGACAAGCCTGCGGGGAAGCCTGTCGAAACCGCGGCGACAGGTATTCCCGTTCCCTTTAAAGCGCCAACCGCCGTTTCAACCATATCATGATAAACGCAAACCGCGCCTGTGGTGATCGGGGTCATCTCTAAAGCTTGCAAAATATCGCGGCGCAAAGGATGGGCGGCTTTTGCACATAATCGTTTCACACGCTCACTTGTGTCGTCACCCGATAATGTTGTCAGATCAATCATCGTAATCGCTTTTAGCAACCACGCCGCTTGATGGGCCTTCTTCACACTCCGACGCGCTGGAAGAGAAGCGCAGCGTCGCTCAATGGCAGATGTATTCGCCTGCACATCTCGAATAATATTGAGATTTAAACTTGAAATAGGATTTCGAGGTTCGTGTTCATGTGAGCTTGTCATGGATTTCCATTGAATTCTTGTGGTTTTCAAACAACAAAAGAAGCAATTTTGCCTGATGTTTATAGCATCCTGTCAAATTTATAGGCGATTGTACAGGCCATGGCACAAGTTCATTGGTCAAAGCATTTGCCAAAGCATTTGCATAACTGACGATCACAGATCCTAAATCATGAGGCGTCTCTTATTTTTCTGTAAGCTTCAACACAATTCTACGATTTTGAGCCAATGCAGAAGGATCAGAGCCTTCTATGAGGGGCTGATGTTCCCCGAAACCCGCCGCAAGCAAACGCTCTGGTGGGAAAGATAAATCCTCAGACATAAAGCGCACAACAGACAGCGCTCTCGCTTGGCTCAATTCCCAATTATCCGCAAAATCACTGCTTCCAGAAATAGGGATATTATCTGTATGCCCATCAACGCGAATGACCCAGTCAATTTCAGCAGGCAATTCTTGTGTGACCTCGGCTAGGAGATTCGTCACACGCTCGATCTGCGCCTTCCCGCCCTCACCAAGTTCAGCCGAACCAGAATCAAACAAGACCTCAGAACTAAATACAAACCGATCGCCCACCACTTGCACGCCAGCCCGATCCTTCAAAATCTCACGTAAGCGCCCAAAAAACTCGGACCGGTAATTTTCGAGCGTCTTCGCTTCTGCTTCTAAGCGCTTTCTTTCCGCCTCTTCCAGCAAAGCCCTTCTGCGCTCTTCGGCAGCCACTTGCGCGAGGGCTGTGTTCAATTGTGATGTGAGTGCTGTAATTTGCACCTCATTGTGCGCATCTTTTTCTGCCCGAATATCCAGTGTATTTTGGAGTTGCGATAATTGGCGGCGAAGCTCTGTTAATTGAGCATTTAAGAGTGCAACCCGGCGCTGCGCTTGATCAGAAACGTCTTTTTCTTGATCAAGCGCATCATTCGCCAGTGCCAAAAGTGCGGCTTGACGTGCGGCTTCAGACAGGTTTTCTTGATTTTGAGTTTGCAAATCCTCCTGCGCCACTTTGGCTGCGGCAAGAAGGCTTAAAGTTTCTTCAGCCCTTTTGCGTTCTTGTTCTAAAGCAAGCGTCATGGCTGTGAGCGCGTCATCACTATTTGCGAGCCGCTCTCGCAACGCCTTTAAGGCGGCAGCATTCGCCAAGCTTTCTTGCTCAGATTTTTGAACAACCACATTTAAACTTTGCGCCTGCTGTGCGTTTTCCGCACGCAATTCAGCAATCAAGGCTTCAAAAGCTTCACGTTGTGCTGCCGCCAAACGTGCTTTTTCTTCTGTTGCATCAATTTCATCACGCGCTTGAGCGAGCGCGAGTTGCAAGGCTTCTTGCTCAGAAATGAGTTGCGCTTGCGCCTGTTCTAAATCTTCGATTTTAGCCGTTCTCAAGCGAATATCGCCAAGCGCTTCATTGCGCTGTGCAATAAGGCTCGCCACCTGCTCTTCAAAACGCACCAATCGCGCTGCTTGCCCCTCATTTTGGGTCTGCAAAGAGCCGATCAGCGCCGTTTGCTCTTGCGCTTGCGAACGTGCATCAGTCAGCGTTGATCTTAGAACATCAATCTGATTTTCAAGTTCAGAACCTCGGCGCTGTTCGAGCCCTAAGGCTTGGGCAAGGAGTGTCATCTCAGCATTCAGCTGAGAAAGCTCATCTTCTTGGCCTGCAATTGTATCACGCAGCATGGATTGAATAACCATAAAGATCGTCAAGACGAACATCAGCACGATCAAAAGTGCTGTCATCGCATCAACAAAACCTGGCCAGATTGACCCCGAAGAATCTCTCGAGGAACGGTTAAGCCGCGCCATCTTGCTGATCCTGCTCTATAACTTCGCGTAAAATTTGCGCAACATTCGCCATCTCACCTTGTAAAGCCTGCATGCTTTGGTGGCGTTCAATGGCCAATTCTTCAATAATGCGCAACAATTGTACATCCATGGAGCGCAGGCGCATCCTGCTTTCATCATCCAAGCGAATATTGTGTACTTTATCTTCAGCGGCGGGCTTGCTTGCCTCTGCTTGCACAGTAAGAAGCTCGATCACTTTCTCTTGCCCTTGAGCAATTTGTGTGAGCTTTTCGTTGGTTTGATCATTCTTCTCAAGGTGCTTCATCAGCGCTTCGACACTGCCGATTAATGTGCCCATGCGCTCATCTAATCCAGATCGCGCCGCCTCAGAACGCGTGAAAAGATCATTAATTTCATCGAGCTCTTCGCTCATATATTCAAGCACACCAGCCGCTTCACCTGCGCCAGCACTTGCTTCATCGGAGGCTGCCGAAATACGCGTAAAGCTCGACATCCATTCTTCTAATTCGCGGTAAAAACGATTTTGCCCATGGGAAACAAAAAGCTCTAAAAGGCTAACCACTAAAGAGCCCGCAAGGCCTAAAAGCGACGAGGCAAAAGCCGTTCCCATACCATCAAGTTGGGATTCTAATCCCCCCATCAACCTTGTAAAAAGAGCTGTGGGTTCTTCACCCTCTGATGGAGCCAGTGAGCGGATTGTTTCCACCAAAGCAGGGACTGTCGTTGCCAGCCCATAAAATGTTCCCAACAGGCCTAAAAAGATCAGCACATTTGAGATATAGCGCGTTATATCGCGCACTTCGTCGATGCGAATGGCCACGGAATCCAAAATAGATCTTGAAGATGTAGGCGATATTTTTAGCCGCTTCTCGCGACCTCTCAAAATAGAAGCTAAAGGGGCCAGCAATCGCGGCGCACGCTCATGATCTTTTGGGGGTAAAATACCCGTAAAGCGTTCAATCCAGTTCACAGAAAGGACAATTTGCCCAATCTGAAGAAAACAGGCGATCACACCAATGAGGAACACACCGCCAATAAACCCATTGAGATATAAATTGGCTTTAAACACAGGCAGAATTTGAGGCAATGTCACATACACCCCAAAGACAACAAGCCCCAAAACAATCAGCATTAAAACAATTTGCCTTAGCGGCTGCGAGAATAAATATGGTGCCTCAGGACGAGAAGATTGACCCATTATGACTGCCTTTTAAAAGTGATCATCAATCGTAAACTAGGGCAGATATTGCAAACTGCCAAGTGCCATTGCATAAAGCAAAAGTATTTACTTTGTATTTAGCACTTCTTCTTGCACTAAATCACGCAATGTAAATAAATCGCCATCGTGCATCTGAGCCTGCTCAATATACGAGACCGTATTAAAGAGATATTCAGAATTAGGCCCGCGCTCTCCATGAGCATTCGCAATAATAGACGCTTGTTTTTGCAAAGATAAGGGGCCTGTATATTGATCATGCGCTATATCGATCACATATGTCAGTGCCGCCATATCTTGATCATTTTGGTCCGTTACATGAATTTCGCGCTCTAAATATGCAGATGTCACTAATTCGCGCGCGCGCAATTCTTCAAGCGTTTTAAGCGCATTTTTTGCACTCACTTTGAAAGCGATGCCTTCGCACAGCCCCCCCTGCTCCTCAGTAAGCGCCAAAACAAGGCCCGGGTTTGCAACGGTGCCCCGATAACAAATAGACCACATGCAAAAGCGGCGCGCGTGATCTTTCAAGCGAACCCTTACTGCCTCTTCATATTCAAATCCAGGGTTCCACAGCAATGATCCGTAGGCAAAGACCCAAAAACCATCTTTATAATGTTCTAGCGGTTTCACTCATCATTTCC
>CALLMA010000128.1 GCA_938008015.1 uncultured Celeribacter sp. | reverse complement strand
TAAAATCATTAAAATCATTAAAATCATTAAAATCATCAAAACTTGAAATATCACTCATAGTTTCAGTATGGTTAACGCCAGACCGCCTTGCAAGCGCAACTTTTTCATTTCTTTATATTTTCTAAAAAATTCGCGACGGAAATTTGGCATAACTTCGTTTAACCTTTAAGAGCCGCGCTTTTCTGCTAGCCTCATCTTATACCAACCCCATTAAACCCCTCTGGAGTTCATATGAATTTTCTTAAATCCTTTTCCCTCCTCGCCACCACCTGCGCTTTCGCCTCCGCGGCGCAGGCTGAGCCGATGGAAATCTATCTCCTTGATCTCCTAGACAATACGCAAAATGGCTATTGCATTGATATTGCGAAGGGAAAACAAGAGAATGCTAACCCTGATGATGGGCTTCAAACCCATACCTGCTACAGCCCTGGCGGCGCGATTGGCTATGATCAAGCTTTTGAGACAGATAAATTCTCTGATGGTGAACTCTATATGGTTAATTTCGACGTCTGCACGCAGATCACCAGCTTAGAGGCCGGCAGCGCATTGGAGCTTACCGCCTGTGATGGCAGCGATGCGCAGCAGTTTGATTTTTCAGGCGAAGGGATGATCAAGCCAAAATCAGCAGAAAATATGTGTATCACAGCAGGTGAGGCAACGCGCTCTGGGCGTTCAAACGTCAATCAGATCAAAGGGCTATCTCTTGAGGCATGTGATGCCGCGCTCTCCGCGTATCAAAACTGGGGCATTCGCACGGCGAACTAACCGCGCGCCCTCTCAAAAAGGCTCACCATGGTATAATCCTTGCGTGGGCCTTTACTTTGCCAAACGCTTCGCCAATGCGGCCAATGGCTCAAATCATATTCAACTTGATAGTGATCAGGCGGGCATTGGTGCTCGGCTTTCAACACTCGCCCAACTTGCGGTGATAAGAGGGTATGAAAATATCGGCCATCTTCAAAAGAGACTTGAATGTCATTATCGATCTGCATCCAGATAAATTTGCGCTCAGATTGAAGTGCCGCGCCGCTGATCGACAAAACACCCCGCTCATGCCAAATCGCTTGCTGATCCTCATGCTGCGCAAGATGCACTTTGCCTTTAAATACGCCGACACTCTTCGCCTTATGATCCACGATCTCACGGTTGATTTTCCATGTCCCCATAAAATCATCGAGCTTTAACAAATCGCACTCCTTTGGAATATGGCCTTTGGATGATGCCCTGATTATGGGTCATACATCATGCTTGCGCGATATTAGGCGCAGCTGTGATGGAGGTAAATGTAATTTTATTACATTTGGGGCCGATTAATCCTCCCTGCCCTCTTGCGGATATGAGCTGAATAAGGCACGAATGTTTTTGAATTAGATGACATTAAAGAAGAAGATTTCTCATGGCTTCAGACCAAATGGACCCGCTTTCAAAACCAACTGAAACAATTTCTGTACGCGATGTTTTCGGCATTGATACAGATATGACTGTAAAAGGCTTTGCGGAGCGCTCGGACCGCGTGCCTGAAATCGATCCGACTTATAAGTTCGATGCCGATACGACGATGGCAATTTTAGCAGGATTTTCACATAATCGCCGCGTGATGGTGCAAGGCTATCACGGCACAGGGAAATCAACGCATATTGAGCAAGTCGCAGCGCGTTTGAATTGGCCGGCGGTTCGCGTCAATCTTGATAGTCATATTTCGCGGATTGATTTGATCGGGAAAGATGCGATTAAGCTTCGTGATGGCAAGCAAGTCACTGAATTTCATGAAGGCATTCTGCCTTGGGCTTTGCGCAATCCTGTTGCAATCATTTTTGATGAATATGATGCAGGGCGCGCGGATGTGATGTTTGTGATCCAGCGTGTGCTTGAGCATGATGGCAAGCTCACGCTTCTTGATCAAAATGAAATCATTGAGCCCAATCCAAATTTCCGCCTTTTTGCGACAGCAAACACAGTCGGCCTTGGGGATACAACAGGCCTTTATCATGGCACGCAGCAAATCAACCAAGCGCAAATGGATCGCTGGTCCTTAGTGGCGACGTTGAATTATCTCAATCAAGATGCTGAAGCTGCGATCGTACTCTCAAAAGCACCGCATTATAACACGGCCGAAGGGCGCAAATCGATTGCGCAGATGGTGACAGTTGCCGATCTCACGCGCACGGCCTTTATGAATGGTGATCTTTCCACAGTCATGTCGCCGCGCACAGTCATCACATGGGCGCAAAATACCGAAATTTTCCGCGATATTGGTTATGCTTTCCGCCTCACTTTCCTCAACAAATGTGATGAATTAGAACGTCAGACGGTGGCTGAGTTTTATCAACGCTGTTTCGATGAAGAACTTCCAGAGAGTGCTGTTTCAACAGCAATGTAATCTCTTGATGCATTTTTCTTGGTCTTACAGCAAAGGCGTGGTCTAATTATCTTATGTCGCAATCAAACACCAATCCAGCTGATCCGTTCAAAAAAGCGCTCGCAGAAGCGACAAAGGTACTCGCGGATGCCCCTGAATTAACAGTCAATTATTCTGTTGATCCAGCGGGGCATTCTGGCGACACGATGCGCTTGCCTCAAATCTCGCGCAGGATGCTCAAGCAAGAAGTGTTGATCGCGCGCGGCACAGCTGATGCCCTCGCCTTACGCCACAAACACCATAATGGCAGCACATTTAATCGCTATGCGCCACAAGGGCAGATGGCCTTTGATATTTACAACGCCTTAGAAACAGCTCGCTGCGAGGCAATTGGCGCGCAAAAAATGCCCGGCACAGCTGGGAATATCGATGCAAAGATCGAAAACGATACTTTGCGTCGTGGTTATAACAACATCACAAAACGCGAAGATGCGCCCCTTGATCAGGCCATCAGCTATTATTTGCGCGAAAAAGCAACAGGGCGAGAGCTGCCAAAAGATGCTGCTAATATATTAGAATTATGGCGTGATTTTATCGAGGGGCAAACACAAGGTGCCTTTGATGATATCGGCGATCTACTCTCAGATCAAAAAGCCTTTGCAAAACACGCCCGCAATTTGATCGAAGATTTGGGATATGGGGATCAATTGGGGGACGACCCTGATATTGAAGACCCTGAAGACGATGAAGATCAAGCGGAGCAAGAACCCGAAGAACAAGAGGACGACAGCAGCTCGGAAAGTGAGCAAAATGAATCTGAGGAAGAATCTTCTTCGGAAAGCGCTTCTGAGATGCAGCAAGAAATGTCTGAAGCTTCTTTCAACGCAGATGATTTGTCAGAAGATAATTTCGATGACGAAATTGAAATGCCTCAAGATTTTGACGAGATGCGAGAGCCTCCGCCCCCCCAGCATTCTGACGCAGACCCAGCATATTTGGTATTTTCTACAGAAGACGACGAAGAAATTCGCGCAGAAGACCTCGCAGAAGCAGCTGAATTAGAGCGCCTAAGAAGCTATTTAGATCAACAACTTGAACCTTTAAAAGGCGCAGTTTCTCGCCTTGCTAATAAATTGCAACGCCGCCTACAAGCGCAGCAAAATAGATCGTGGGAGTTTGATCTTGAAGAAGGCACACTTGATGCAGGGCGTTTAGCACGCGTTGTCGCCAACCCCACAACACCCCTCTCTTTCAAAGTCGAAAAAGACACCGAGTTTCGTGATACAACCGTTACATTGCTTTTAGATAATTCCGGCTCTATGCGCGGACGCCCGATTTCCATCGCAGCGATTTGCGCAGATGTATTGGCGCGCACTTTAGAGCGCTGCAATGTAAAGGTTGAAATCTTAGGATTTACAACGCGCGCTTGGAAAGGCGGGCAATCTCGTGAGAAATGGCTTGCCGCAGGCAGACCGGCGCAACCGGGCCGCCTAAATGATTTGCGGCACATCATCTATAAATCCGCTGATGCCCCCATGCGGCGCACAAGAGCCAACCTTGGGCTGATGATGAAAGAAGGCTTGCTCAAAGAAAATATTGACGGCGAAGCGCTGGAATGGGCGCATAAACGCATGCTTGCACGCCCTGAAGCGCGTAAAATCTTGATGGTGATTTCTGATGGTGCTCCTGTAGACGATAGCACCCTTTCAACAAATATGGCCAATTACCTCGAAAAACATCTGCGCGATGTCATTGAAATGGTTGAAAAAAGCAGACAAGTTGAATTGCTAGCCATCGGTATCGGCCATGATGTAACACGTTATTATGAGCGCGCGGTCACGATCACAGATGTAGAGCAGCTTGCAGGTGCGATGACTGAGCAATTGGCCGCCTTATTTGATGCCGACCCAAAAGGGCGAAAAAGATTTAAATAACTTAATATTGCGCTAAGGTAATATTGTTTTAAATTGTGGTAACATATCAGTTGATTGCTCAATTGCTTACAACGGCTCGATCAGGAGAATTTTTAGTGTTTCAAAATTTCAAAGCAACCTCTTCACCGCAACAAGCACAACCTCGCGTAACGGCGCTCAGAGCTGCGCTAAAGGAAGCCGGTTTTGATGGTTTCCTCGTGCCCCGCGCCGATGCTCATCAAAGCGAATATGTCGCGCCATGTGACGCACGCCTCGCATGGTTAACAGGTTTTACAGGATCAGCAGGCATTGCCCTCATAGAGCACGATCGCGCGGCCGTTCTCACAGATGGGCGCTATCGCCTGCAAGTCCGGTCTCAATGCGATGATAAGATTTTTGCCTTCCCAGACTGGCCCGAACACTCTCTCGCAAATTGGATTCAAGAAGGCAGCTCGAAACACATCGCATTTGATCCTTGGTTACATACCGTATCTGAGATAAAAAACTTGCGCGCAGAGCTTCAGCCGCATGGAAAAGAGCTTATTTCAGCGCATAATTTCATTGATAAAATTTGGTCAGATCGCCCAAAACAACCCGCAGGGAAAGCTATTGAACAGCCAATAGAGCTTACTGGAAAGTTAGCCGGTGAAAAAATCCAAGAAATCGCCTGCATGATCGAGCAAGCAAACTGCTCAGCGGCCGTTGTGACTTTATCCGACAGCATTTGTTGGCTTTGCAATCTGCGCGGCAGTGATATCTCTCACACCCCCATCATCCAAGCCTTTGCCATCATCCATAGCGATGCGCGCGTGGAGTTATATTCCGCAACAGAAAAATTCGATGATCTTGCCCAAAACCCATCGATCAAAATTTCACCTTGGGAGGCGTTTGAGGCGGCATTAAGCGAGCTCAATGGCACGGTTTGGCTTGATCCAGATACGGCCCCTCATGCGATCAAGAGTCTACTCGCAAATGCAGATATATATGCGCAAAGCGATCCATGCATTCTACCTAAGGCCTGCAAAACAAACGCTGAAATCGAAGGAACAAGGCAAGCCCATCTTCGAGATGCCCTTGCCATGACCGAGTTTCTCACATGGCTTGATCAAGAAAATCCAGATGATCTAACAGAGATTGATGTTATCTGCCAATTAGAAGAATTTCGTCGTGCGACTGGAAGCCTTAAGGACATCTCATTTGAAACCATTTGCGGCTCTGGCCCCAATGGCGCAATCATACATTACCGTGTGACAGAAGAAACCAATCGCAAATTGAAGGAAGGTGAGTTGCTCTTGGTCGATAGCGGCGGGCAATATCAAGATGGCACCACCGACATTACCCGCACAATGAGCATCGGCGACCCTAAAGCCGATGAACGCGCCGCCTACACGGCCGTTTTGCAAGGCCTTATTGCGATTTCCACAGCCAGATTTCCAAAGGGTATTTCAGGCAGCCACTTGGACGCACTCGCGCGCGCACCGCTATGGCGGATGGGGCGTGATTATGATCATGGAACGGGGCATGGCGTTGGATCATATCTCAATGTACACGAAGGCCCACAACGCCTTTCGCGCGTGTCACATCAACCGCTTATGGAAGGTATGATTCTGTCGAATGAGCCTGGGTATTACAAACCAGGCGCCTATGGTATTCGCCTTGAAAACTTAATTTTTGTGCAGCCTGCTAAAAATATAACAGGCGCTGATGATCGTGAGATGTTAGAATTTGAAACGCTCACTTTCGTTCCATTTTGCAAAAATCTTATTTTAATAGATGAACTTGCGCCATTTGAGCAAGAATGGGTGGATACATACCACAGCCAAATCTGGGATAAACTCTCCCCATATCTCAGTGAGGGGGCAAAAGCCTGGCTGAAAGAGGCGACACAAGAGCTTTGACACTCCCCTCTTCCTTCTGCATTGTTTGAAAAAAAGCTTATGGGAGGGCTAAATGGAAGAACAAGGAATAAAAATAGCTGCCGCAGATGGCACATGGATTGTGCGTGCTGGCAATTCGATAATCGGAAAATCAAAGAATGCCTTAAAACTCGAAGAGGAAGGGTATGATCCGGTCATCTATTTCCCTGCTGGGGATATAGGGCTTAGCCATCTTGCTGCCTCACCAACCGTTTACAAATGCCCTCAAAAAGGGATCGCACATCACTATTGCGTCCAAACGCAACATGAAATGCTAGAAGATGTCGCATGGAGCTATAGTGGCTCAATTGAGCCTCTTGCCCATATTCAAGGCCATGTTGCTTTTCATCCAGACAAGGTGGAAGTCGCACAGATTTAGCGGCATACTTATTTCAATCAATTATGCTCTTCAGCGGCGACTTGAGAGAGCTTTTGACTGAATACTTTAAGCGCATCCACTTGCAAAAGTGCGCCATGAATTTTTGGTGCACTCTTGTCATCAACAACCTCAAGAACAGGTATAAACGTGATTTTATGCTTTTCATAAAGCGGCATCGCTTTCTCCAGCGTATCTTCGCATTGTAGAAAAATACCTCTGGCCACCAATTCGTCACAATCAGCCCTCGATGGCGCCTTAGAATCACTCAAAAGACGGCTCGTTTCAAAGACATTCACTGTGGCTAAGAGATAGGCCTGCGGGCCTGCCGCCAAATGAACGCCTCGTCTTTCTAAACTGGTTAAAAAATAGGAATGATCAACAAAACGCGATGCAATCGCGGTTGAAAGGGAAATCGCAATCATGACTGTGATGCCTGTCTGCCAATCCCCTGTCAGCTCAAAAACAATCAAGGTTGTCGATACAGGCGCCCCGAGAACAGCAGCAGCAACCGCCCCCATGCCTGCGAGAGCATATAGAGTAGCTGTGCCCGAAATATCCGGAAAAATGGCGGTTGCAACATAGCCAAAGCCAAGCCCAGTTAATGATCCAACCATGAGAGCTGGTGAAAAAATGCCGCCGCCCATACGCCCTGCCACAGTGATGGCAACGGCAATCACTTTCAAAACAGCAAAAACAATAACCTCATGAAACAGCAAGTTACCCGTCAACGCATTCGACGTTGTATCATAGCCCACGCCAATAATATGAGGGAAATATATAGCCAATGCACCAAGCATTAACCCCGCACAAGCTGGGCGTAGATAAATCGGAAGCTTGGTTCTTTTTTGCGCCCAATTTGCAAAATCATCGGTGATAAAAATTGTACGCATCATGAGAACAGCAATTACGCCACAAAGCATCCCCAAAAACACAAAAGCAGGCAGCTCAAAGTAAAATTTCAAAGCACCATCTGCTGCTAAAGTATATTCCGTGACGTTGCCAAATTCGAGGCGATTGATCACCGTTCCAGCAACGGAAGCAATCACAATTGGCGCAAAGGCATGGATTGCAAAATGGCGCAAGATAACCTCAAGAGCAAATATCGCCCCTGCAATCGGCGCATTAAAAGAAGCAGACACAGCCGCCGCGACGGCGCATCCCAAAAGCTCGCGCCCTGTCACCCCATCAACATGCAGCCGGTTGGCAAACCAACTCGAAATAACACCCGCCAAATGAACTACAGGCCCTTCCCTGCCAGTAGAGGCGCCTGTCGATAAGGCGAGGAAAGAAGACAAGGCAGAGGCAAGGCCCGCGCGTTTTTTCACACGCCCTTCATAAAGCGCTGCACCTTCGATCACTTCAGCAATAGAATGAATGCGCCCATCAGATGTTGCCAGATACATGATCAGCCCAACACAAAGACCGCCAAAGCAGGGCACCAAAAGAACCCAATACCAAGGCACAACATCAACAATAGTATGTAAGCTTTTTAAATCTGCGGTTTGATAAACAAAGCTTTCTAAAGCAATCAAGCCCTTCTTAAAAAGAAGCGCCGCAAAACCTGAAAGTATCCCAATCAAAAGCGCCATAAACCAAAATTGGATGCGATTGAGCCCCTCTTGACGAACAATCGCGAGGGCCTCCCTCAAGCCTCGCAGAATATCATGCCAGATTTTTGCCAATATAGGTTTGTCGTAATCGTTCATCTCGGCGACCATTTACAATTTTGATTAATGTTAGCACGCTATTAGATCTTTATTTATCTATAATTTTATTAACAAGTAGAACAAAAGAAATTTTCTAATTGAGCATCAAAGCCTTTGCCGCTTCGCGTGCAGCTTGTGTTATCCGATCTCCTGATAACATGCGTGCAATTTCATCAATACGCTCATCGCCTGTAAGCTGCTCCACCTCACTGATCGTGACATCATTCTCCACGCGCTTTGCTACACGCAAATGATGCGCCCCGAGAGCGGCGACTTGTGGACTATGCGTCACCACCAGCACTTGCCCCCCCTCAGCCAGCCTTTTCAATCGCCGACCGACCGCATCAGCCGTCGCCCCGCCAACTCCGCGATCAATTTCATCAAAAATCAATGTAATTCCCGATTGAGCCTTACTGAGGCAAACCTTCAATGCAAGAAGGAAGCGAGACAATTCGCCACCTGAAGCAATCTTTCCCAATGGCCCAGAAGGTGCGCCTGGGTTTGTTGCCACAGTAAAGGCAACATCATCTTGCCCATCAGGCCCTTGTTTGCTTTGTGTTATATGCGTTGTAAAAACAGCCCGTTCCATTTTAAGGGGCGCCAGTTCTTCGCAGATAAGCACATCAAGACGACGGCCAGCCTTTTCCCTTTTCACGGATAAGTTCTGAGCAAGCTCTAGGTAATGACTTTGAGCTTTTTGCAGATCATCTTGTAGAGCAGAAAGATCACTTGTACTCGCTTCGAGACTGGCGAGTTTATTTTGATAGTTTTCCAAAAACTTGGGCAATTCATCCGGCTGTAGGTTATGCTTGCGCGCCATACCTCTGATTTCAAAGAGCCTCTCTTCGCATTCTTCTAAATCATGAGGATTAAATTTCAGCTCGTCGATACAAGAGGATACTTCAGATTGTGCTTCAGAAAGTTCATGGAGCGCCCGCGAAAGCGCTTCAATCGCACTTTCTAATCTTCCTTCAGCATGAGCGCTTGCCCCTTCAAGCCAACGCAAGCTATCGGCAATCATCCCCTCCGCCCCATCACCTGAGAGCGCATAGGATGCCTTTGACACATCGCTTGCAATTTTTTCCGCAGATTGCATAAGCCGCCTTTGCTTATCCAATTGCGCTTCTTCTCCAAGCTCAGCTGACAATTTAGAAAGCTCATCCACAGTGTGCTGAATAAATTCTTCTTCTTCCTTTAGCGCGGCCTGCTGTTGCTCAGATTTTTTAAGCTGCGTCTCAATCTCTCGCCGCTTTGCCCACGCCTTGCGAAGAATCTTCACATCCCCATGAAGCGCGCCAAACTCATCGAGCAAATCTAAGTGATTTTTGGCATTTAAAAGGCCGCGATCATCGTGTTGACCATGTAATTCGATAAGATACTGAGACAGCTGACGTAGCAATTCACCCGAGGCTCTCACCCCATTTATCCACGCAACTTTACGCCCATCACGATAATTGACACGGCGCAAAATGAGTTCGCCATCATCGCAATCAATTCCAGCCTCATCTAATAGATCTCTTGCGGTGGATGAAGGTGGCACATCAAAAACCGCCGTGACCTCACCCTTATCCGCGCCCTCGCGCACAAGATCAGCACGCCCGCGCCAGCCTAAAACAAAACCTAAGGAATCAAGTAAAATTGATTTCCCCGCGCCTGTCTCACCCGTTAAGACATTGAGCCCTGCCGAAAACTCAAGTTCAAGGCATTCGATAATTAAAATATTTTGGATATCGAGACTTCTAATCATCGCTCAATAGCCTACTTATAGCCACTCGCCACGGATCATTTGGCGATACACGGACGTCAGCCAATTATTCTCAAAAATCTGCGGTGAGACACCTTCATTGGATAAAAGATCAAAGCTGTCTTGATACCATTCACTTGATTGATAATTATACCCCAGCACAGCGGCTGCCGTTTGCGCTTCTTTCACCAATCCCAATGACAAATAGCTTTCCACAAGCCTATGCAAAGCTTCAGGCGTATGTTTCGTGGTTTGAAAATCTTCTACGACACTTTGAAAGCGCTTTATGGCTGAAGAGAAGTGGTTCTTCTTGAGATAAAAGCGCCCAACTTCCATCTCTTTGCCAGCCAAATGATCAAAGGCTAAATCGAATTTTACCCTTGCAGAACGCGCATACTCACTCGATGGATAGCGCTCAATGACAATGCGCAAAGCTTGAAGTGCTTGTAAAATGAGGCCTTGATCGCGCCCAATATCATCAATTTGATCGTAATATGAAAGCGCGAGTAGATATTGCGCATAAGCCGCATCGCCGTCGGCTGGATAGAAATCAAGGAACCTTTGCGCACTGGAGCGCGCATTCTCATAATCCTCATCGCGGTGGTATGAGAAGGCTTGCATAATCAAAGCGCGTCGCGCCCATTCAGAATAAGGGAACAAGCGCTCAACCTCTCCGAAGAAATACGCAGCATCTGCGAAATCTTTTTGCGTCAAATCATATTCTGCGCGCTCATAGATTTCTTCTACCGGATAGTTTTCCACATCCTTCGTCACAGCAACATCAGAACATGCTGACAATAACGCACCAATACACAAAAATGATATCGCTTTTATTTGCATTGCAAAATATCCTGCCTCACTACACCCTCTATATCTTACGGGGTCGCAGTTGTTTTTTCAAATCATTAGCACAAAGAAAAAGAAAGGCAAAATGCCTTTCTCATATTTCATATCTTAAAAAGAAATCTTTAGATATACAATAAGTTCACGCACAATGCGCGTGTTCAACCTTATCAACGCCAGCACCAGGCAATTTTGCTTGAGTATTCTCATCCGCATATTCAAACACCCAAGCGCCTTTTGTATTAAAAAGCTCTCTCAACAAAGCGTTTGTCATCGCGTGCCCTGACTTAGATCCAATATAACGCCCTAAGATCGGCGCACCCGCCAAATATAGATCACCCAATGCATCCAGCATTTTGTGGCGCACAGGCTCATCTTTATAACGCAGCCCCTGCTCGCCGCCATTGACATGCGCACCGTCAAATACAACGGCATTCTCGCCAGCGACACCACCAAGTGCGAGACCATTTTCTTGCATCCAATCCACCTCAGATTGGCGGCAGAAAGTACGACAGTTTGACAGCTCTTTTACAAAAGCCCCATTGGACATCACCATCTGCTTTTGTTGCGAGCCAATGGCTTCATCTTCAAAATCAATATGAAAGCTAATCTCAGTGGTCTCACAAGGCTCAAGCCGCGCAAAAGCGTCGCCTCGCTTGATTTCAACCGCTTTCAAAATTTTCAGAACCCGCAAATTCGCTCTTTGCGACTGAATGCCTGCTGCTAAAATTTCACGGACAAAATCGCTCGAAGACCCGTCGAGAATAGGAACTTCAGGTCCATCAACACGAATGATTGCATTGCAAATTCCACACCCAGCAAGCGCTGCCATAATATGCTCGACCGTCGAAAGCGTGACACCATCATCATTGCGCATCAATGTGCAAAGCTGAGATGGCTCCACACAATCCCAGCGCGCCGGAATGAAAGCTTCGCGCTGATCGTCAGCATCTTCAAGCACATCACTGCGCACGAAGACTATTCCAGTATTTACACCCGAAGGCGCAACCGACATCTTGACAGGTTTGCCTGAATGCAATCCATATCCATTAAATTCTATCGTTTTTGAAACAGTTTTTTGCACGGAATTTATCCTTTGTAGTCACGTGCAAACTACGAAATCTCTTCATAACAATGCAATTCAAGCTTTGTAACGAAATGAAACATTTTAACCATTTATTGGCAATTATGAGCTAGAAATGAAAAAAGCCGCCCGTTAAGGCGGCTTTCAGGAGATTCTTAGGCGCTTTTCCGCCGACTTAGGCCTGCACACTAAAGTGGCAGCCTACTGGCGGATATTGGCGGATATTTAATTCGCCTGTCTTCTCAAAAACGCAGGCACTTCGATTTTATCATCGCGCAATACGCTTTCATGGTCTTCATCAAAAGTATTCTGCTCGCGCTGTGCCGCGTAGACGGACGATCGCACTGGAGGTGCGTTGCGCTCAGAAGGATGAGCCGCTTTATTATCAGACTGGCCTGTCATACGGCCGATGAGCGAATTGAGGCCAAATCGTGACGATTTTGGCGTAGGCATCGGCGCATCAATTGCAGCTTTCATATCCATCCGGACATTGCTGGAACTGCGGTGAAACTCACCCTTAGGTTCTTTCGCCATTGCTGCCGCAAGTCGCTGCTGCACTTCAGCTTCCACACGCGCCTCTTGTGCTGCGCGAGATGAATCAGGCTGGACCCGTTCCAAAGATCTCTGCGCCGCATTCATCGCAGGAGCCGCATTGCTTTTTGCTTTATATACAGGAGCAGGAACTTCGTTTTCTGCCAGTGTATCTTCATGATCATCACGCATTGAAACCTGTGGATCAAAAACATCTAGCGTGGCTTGCACAGGTGCTTCATCTTGAGCGAAGCTTTTTACAAGCTGCTCTTCAACACTATCTTCTTCTGACGTCGCAGCAACTTCTTTCGCGTCTTGCCTTGGAGCTTGCTCTGCCTCTTGAGCCGCTTCATTTACAAGCGGTTCAGCCAAACGGCGGCGCTGCGCAGGAGCTTCAGATTTAGACGAAGACGCATCAATTCCTGTCGCAACAACAGAAACACGCATTGCTCCACCGAGGCTATCATCCATCGTTGAACCGACAATGATATTCGCATCTGGATCAACTTCTTCACGAATGCGGTTCGCCGCTTCATCGAGTTCGAAGAGCGTCAAATCATCACCACCCGTGATATTGATAAGAACGCCTTTAGCGCCTTTGAGGCTGATTTCATCGAGTAGCGGATTGGCAATCGCTTTTTCAGCGGCTTGAACCGCGCGATCTTCACCAGAAGCCTCGCCCGTTCCCATCATCGCTTTGCCCATTTCATCCATGACAGCGCGAACATCTGCGAAATCGAGATTGATCAGGCCAGGGCGTACCATAAGATCTGTTACGCCTTTAACACCTTGATAAAGCACATCATCTGCAAGAGAGAAGGCTTCCGTAAATGTTGTTTTTTCATTTGCAAGACGGAAGAGGTTTTGATTTGGAATGATGATTAAAGTATCAACCATCTTCTGAAGTTGCTCAACGCCTTCTTCAGCTTGGCGCATACGGCGCCCGCCTTCGAATTGAAACGGCTTTGTTACAACGCCAACAGTCAAAACGCCCAATTCACGCGCTGCTTGCGCGATGATTGGTGCAGCACCTGTTCCAGTGCCTCCGCCCATACCGGCTGTAATAAAACACATGTGAGAGCCTGCAAGCTGATCAACGATCGTTTCAATGCTCTCTTCAGCAGCTGCAGCGCCAACAGAAGGGCGCGCGCCTGCACCTAAGCCTTCGGTGGCCCGAATGCCGATTTGAATTTTTTCATCCGCAAGAGAGTGTTGCAAAGCTTGCGCATCTGTATTCGCCACAACAAAATCGACGCCTTCCAGCTCTTTTTCGATCATATTGTTCACAGCGTTACCGCCAGCACCGCCAACACCAAAAACTGTAATCTTTGGTTTCAACTCGTCACTTTCAGGCATCGTCAAATTCAAAGCCATTATATTACCGCCTCTTAATTTACGGGCATTAACAAGCGCCCGACCCACAGAACAACTGCAAGCATTCCTCAACTCAAGCTCATTTATTGAGCCATTTATTATGCGCTTCACCCAATATGTTAGAACAAATCGACAACAAATCAGTTTCGCGTTTATATAATCTTAAGAATAACCGTTTTTACACACTACGTCACTACTAAATTCGCACTCAGGCACAAAATCTAGCGATCTGTAATACAATCATAAGCGGTATATTGCGCAATCATCGCACAACTTGTATTTTTTCAAAAGATTAGCACTAGATACGAGTTATCCCCGCCCCAACACCAAGCGCTACCAGTTATTTTTCACCCAACGTACTGCACGCCTAAACGAACGCACTGAATAATTCTCATGCGGTACTTCGAAATCCCACCACTCATCTTTAGGGTGTGCAGAAAACAATGCCAAGCCAACAGAAGCAGAGAAGGCCGCCCCTGTCGCAGCTTGAGGAAGCCCACGCACACGCAATGGGCGCCCTATACGCACTTGTTGCCCTAATATTTGTGGCGCGAGACTATCTAGGCCCGGTATTTGACTTGAACCGCCCGTCAAAACAATTTGCTGTGAAGGGAGATGCTCAAAAGAAGCGGCATCTAGGCAATCTCTGATCCCCTCAAGTATCTCTTCCACTCTTGGACGAATAATGCCAATCAATTCAGTTCGCGTGATCATGCGGCGATCTTTTTCCCAATCCCCGCTATCTCCACCGATCTCTATCATCTCGCGATCATCCATACCTGTGGCCACAACGCCGCCATAATATGTCTTTAATCGCTCAGCGACAGCAAAAGGCACTTGCAGCCCCATGGATATATCAGAGGTAATATGCTCGCCCCCCATCTTTAAACTTTCAGCATAGATCATATGCTTTTTCATAAAGATGGAAACATCAGAAGAGCCGCCGCCAATATCCACACAAGCTGCGCCTAACTCTTGCTCATCCTCTACAAGCGCTGAGACGCCAGATGCATATGCCCCAGATACAATGCCCGCCAATTCAAGATCGCAACGCTTTATGCAATATATTAAATTTTGAATAGACGCGCTATCTGCCGTGAGCATATGCAAATCGCACATTAAGCTATGCCCATTTTGACCGCGAGGATCAGACAGCCCGCTGCGATGATCTAAGGCAAAATTAACAGGCTGCGCATGCAGCACTTCACGATGCGGTCCAAAATCCGGCACATCTGAGGAGGCCAAAACACGCGCAATATCTTGCTCGGAGACAATTCCATCCATAACCGTCGTTTCTCCAGCAACACCGTAAGAGCGCACAGACCCACCTGAGAAACAGGCAATAACATGATCTACACGTGTCTGTGCCATTTTCTGGGCGGCTTGCACCGCCGTGCGAATAGCCCGCTCCGCTTCCCCCATGGATTCAATTTCACCAAAGGAAACACCGCGAGAGCGAGTCGTCGCCGCCCCAATGACGCGAAATAGAGATTGGCCAGCTAAAGCACCAACTCCCTCTTTTCCCTCAAACCCATCGGCATCAAAGCGCAACACAAGGCAGCTTACTTTTGATGTACCCACATCTAAAATTGCAATTAACCCTCGCTGAAGGGCCGCTTTACGCATTTGCCGCATCGCACGCTGCGCGACATATAAATCAGTCATTTTGGAACACTCCAGCACTCAATACATCTGATCCAGTTCTTCTCTGAATTTCATTTTTTGATAATTTAATTGTGACACGTTGGGGATTTCTCAGATCAATAACCTCGAAATCACGATTGAGAATATCCTGAGCGGATACCAATCCAACAAATTCTTCTAAAACAGCTTCCCCGCCCACTTCAGGCAATTGGATGATTTGATCACGATCGAGCACAATATCCCAACGGCGCTCCCCAACACGAACCAACCCTCTCACACGCTCGATAAAAGGGCTTGCCATTTTATAAATATGCAAAGCTTCAACAACATGATGCTCCGCGCCTCTGCCCGCAATAAGAGGCAGATCATTGCGTTGCTGACGACGATCAATCGCCCCAACACGGCGCCCCTCATCATCGAGCAATTCGACTCCGAGTTCAGACCTTAGGACAATAGAAGGCAAGCGCTCCGTCACATCGACTTGTAATATACCGCCCGTGCGCACATGAACGCTCACTTTTTCAACCGCATCTAACTTTGCGAAGGTTTGTTGTAGCTCTGGCAAATTAATATCGAAAGAAGACAAGGGAAAATCCAAGAAGGCTATTTCTCGAATATCTTCCGCAAGCTCGCCAGATGCACCATCAACAGCCATAAGATTGACCATAAATTCAGGGCGTGTTTGAATATCGCGCTTCATATTGTAAGCGGCATCAACCACCATCTGCCGATTATCTGCATTGGCAAACCAAAGCGCAACAACGCCAGTCACAACAAATAGCGGCAAAATTTTCTTCACAAATACGCGCACAGAGGGCGTGAGCCACAATCTGGTCAAACGGTATTGATTGCGCGAAGGTGCGGGATCTTTTTTAACTTCTCGCGTTTGATTGTGATAATTCAACACACGAGAGACTGCAGCAGATACTTTCTCAGATCCGCCTTCTGTGCGTGGCTTTGCAAATGCATAAGGCGTTTCTAGCGATCGCATGATGCATCCTCCACCAGCCATTTACACAATTCGCCATATGTCATCCCAACCGCTTGCGCCTGTTCAGGGCTCAAAGATGTTGCTGTCATACCAGGTTGCGTGTTTGTTTCGAGCAAGACAAGACCATCAAGGCCTTTCGCTTCATCCCAGCGAAAATCAGTCCGTGATAATCCTCTACATCCAAGAACCTTATGCGCCTTTAGGGCATATGACTTGCAAGCTTGAGTAATCTCATCAGGCAACTCGGCGGGGCAAATATGCTGCGATCCACCTTCTGAATATTTCGCCTCATAATCATACCAGCCATCCATCTGCATTTCCGTTACGCAGAGGACTTTATCCCCCAAGACAGAACACGTCAGTTCACGTCCAGGCACATATCTTTCGACCATAAGAAGATCAGGCATATCTGCAGAAAGATCAGGTGGAGGATCACCCGCTTGAACGATATAAACACCGACAGATGAGCCATCATTAAAGGGCTTCACAACATAAGGAGCTTCCATCACATGCGCGGATGAAATATCAGCTTTATCCCTTAAAATGCTGCCAGAAATAGGAAGGCCTGCATGTTTATAAAGCTCTTTTGTCTTTTCTTTATCCATAGCTGTTGCAGAGGCTAAAACACCAGAGTGGGTATAAGGGATTCGCATCCATTCCAAGAGGCCTTGAACCACGCCATCCTCACCGAACCGACCATGCAATGCATTAAACACAACAACAGGGCCCAGCTCTTTAAGCTGCGCGCACAGGTTTTCACCTGCGTCAATTTCTACAACATCAAATCCTTCCCCTCTCAGCGCGGCTGCAACAGCCTGACCAGAAGACAATGACACCTCGCGCTCTGACGAAGGCCCGCCTTTGATCACTGCAACGAGGGGGAACTGCCTGCTCGACATAACCTTTTGCCTCGTAATATTATCGTCTTTGCGATATTTTGAGCTTTTCGCCCTTAATTTGTAGCTATACGCTATCTTTTATATTGATTTCAACTGATGAATTTCTTTAATCAAGCGCCATTTCCTACGCAAGTAAGAACAGAGACGTTTGAAGCAAACTTACTCCAAACCATCTAAAACAGCTTCATCTAAAAATTCACCAATTCTTTCGACTTCCCACTGTAACGCAATTCCTGAATTTTGAAATACTTTTTTTCGAACAAACTCACCCAATGCCTCTAACTCGAATGCATTTGCCTGATTTGCATTGATTAAGAAATTCGGATGCTTCTCACTCATTTGCGCTCCCCCCATGGAAAATCCACGAAGACCAGCCTCATCAATCACCTTCCACGCTTTAAGATCATGCACATCATCTGCGCGCCCCGTTGAGCTAAAACCGGCTGGATTTCGGAAAGTTGAGCCTGCAGAACGATCTTTGACCGGCTGCGTTTCATTTCTTTTATCAAGCTGGCTCTTCATGTGAGCATGCAACTGATCCGGATCCCCATTCGGCGCCTCAAAGAGCGCTTCGATCACGATGCATCCTGAAGGCAAGCTTGCTTGGCGATATTGAAAATTCAAATCGCTTGCCGGAATTTCAACCAATTCACCTTGACGCGTCACAACCTTCACAGACACCAAGTGATCCGCCACATAAGAGCCGTAACATCCCGCATTCATCGCAACGGCACCACCGATTGAGCCGGGTATCGTGCGCAGAAATGTTAAATCAAGCCCACCATCAGCCGCCTTTCGAGCAACATGCGCATCTAAGGCGGCCGCCCCAGCAACAACGAAATTGCCTTTAACCTCAATATGATTGAAGCCCCGGCCCAGCCGAACAACAACGGCGCGCAGCCCTCCATCTCGAACAATCGAATTGGAGCCGACGCCTAAAGGAAAAACAGGAATATCGGCCGGTAGATTTGACAAAAAATCTTGCAAATCTTGAAGATCTGCTGGCTTGAACAAAGCATCAACTGGCCCACCAACGCGCAGCCATGTTAATCCTGATATATCACGATTTTCGACCAAAGAGCCGCGTATGCTTGGATAAATAGTCATGTCAGCACCACCGCAAAATTCTAAACGCCGCTCAGACGTACTGGAAGATTATTCGCCCAAGAAGAAATCGTACCTGCGCCTAAGCAAACAACGATATCACCTGGCTTTGCCTGTTCTTTTACCAAATTAAAAAGATCATCCTCAGAACCAACAGCACAGGCATGGCGATGGCCGTGGCGGATCAAGCCTTCGACAAGATCATTTTGTTCCGCACCTTCGATTGGATCTTCACCGGCCCCAAACACTTCCGCAATGCCAACAACATCCGCTTCATTGAAGCAGGTGCAGAAATCCTCAAATAATGTTGCCAACCTCGAATAGCGATGCGGCTGGTGGATCGCGATAACGCGGCCTTCACTGGATTGACGTGCCGCCTTCAATACCGCTGAAATCTCTACAGGATGATGACCATAATCATCAATGATGGTGACACCGTCAACTTCGCCAACTTTTGTAAAACGGCGATTGACCCCTTTGAAGCCTTCAAGCGCTTCTTTGATTTGCTCCCCATTCATTCCAAGATGCAATGAAACCGCGACCGCCGCCAAGGCGTTGGATACATTGTGATCTCCCGGCATGGGCAATTTGCAACCTTCGATTACGAGATCTTGCGATGCGACAACAATATCAAAATGTGCGATACCGCGCTTATAGGTTAAATTAGCGGCTCGAACATCTGCCTGTGCGTTAAACCCATAAGTCACTACACGGCGATCAGAAATCTTGCCGACCAAGCTTTGCACTTCCGGATGATCCGTGCAACAGACAGCAAGCCCATAGAAAGGGATGTTGGACACAAAATCATAAAACCCTTTGCGCAAATTCTCAATGGAGCCCCAATGCTCCATATGCTCGGGATCGATATTGGTTACAATTGCAACAGTTGCAGGCAAACGATTGAAAGTACCATCGCTTTCATCGGCCTCCACGACCATCCAGTCACTCTCGCCAACCCGCGCATTAGATCCATATGCGTGAATAATACCGCCATTTACAACGGTAGGATCAATACCACCGTGATCGAGCAAAGTTGCAACCATCGTCGTTGTCGTGGTTTTTCCATGCGTGCCCGCAACAGCGATATTTGAACGAAGGCGCATCAGCTCTGCTAACATTTCAGCGCGGCGCACAACAGGCAGGCCTTTCAAGCGCGCTTGATCCAACTCGGGGTTGCCTGGCTTGATCGCAGAAGAAATGACAACAACTTCCGCTTCTTCCAGGTTCTCAGCGCTTTGCCCGAAGAAGATCTTCGCACCTAGTCTTTGCAAGCGATCCGTAATCTTAGAGGCTTTCAGATCGGACCCTTGGACTTTGTAACCAAAGTTCAACAAAACTTCGGCAATCCCAGACATCCCAATACCACCAATACCAACAAAGTGGATGGCACCAATTTTAGTTGGTAGTTTTGTAACTGCGGAATTCATATTTCTTACTTATCCTCAAATCGATTAGGGATCTTAGGGTGAATTAAAACACCCTATCTTATTTCTGGCGTAATTTTGCAACCTGCATTGTTAGAATAGCAAGCTCTTCGGCAGCACGCGGCTTGGCCACACTTAAAGCAGCCGAGGCCATCTGCGAAGCCGCTTCTGGCTGCGATAATATATTTTCAATTTGCTCACTTAACGATTGAAAGGTGAGTTGGCTTTCAGGGATCATGATCGCCGCGCCAGCGCCCGTCAATGATTTTGCATTTACCTTCTGATGCCCACCTGTCGCTGCCGCAAAAGGAACCAAAATCGAAGGACGGCCAATAATCGCAATATCTGCAACGCTCGAAGCGCCCGAGCGCGAAATGATCAATTGCGCTTCACTAATTCTTTTAGGAACATCATCGAAAAACGGGCGCACATCTGCATAAATCCCCTGCTCTGCATAGAAAGCTTTGACCCGCACAACATCCTCAGCGCGCGCTTGATGCGAAACGCGAATATTCTCGATCATATTTTCTGGTAATAAAGCAAGAGACGCTGGAACTTCATCTGAGAGAATACGTGCGCCTTGCGACCCCCCCAAAACCAAAATTTCCATAGGGTAATCGCCGGGTGCAATATAGGGTGATCCATGACGCTGCAAAATCGCAGCACGCACTGGATTACCAATATAGACCCCTTCAACATCTTCGGGCAAATTCGTGGGCCATGTACCACAAGCAACGGCATCAACGCGCTTTGCAAAAAGCTCATTTACCCGCCCCAAAACACCATTTTGCTCATGAAGCATTCGAGGAAGCTTCATAAGATAGGCAGCACTCATCGCTGGAATTGTTGGATATCCACCAAAACCGACAACAACATCAGGCCGGTCTTTGCGAAATTTGAGAAAGGCCGAAAAAATGCCGCCAATAATCTTGAATGGCGCAAAAAGCTTCGCCCTCACTCCACCTCGGGCAAAGGTAGAAGATTGCATAACGTCAATGTCCACCTCATCAGGGAAGCCGTCCGCATATCGCGCGCCGCGCTCATCCGTCGACAGTTTTACCCGCCACCCCTGAGTAAGCATGACCTCTGCCAAACTTTGTGCGGGAAACATGTGTCCGCCGGTACCACCGGCTGCAATAACTAAAAGAGGTGCGTTTTGCATCGAATGCCAAACTCCAAAAACCGAATTTAAACGAATGATTATCTGTGACCGCGGCCAAGAAAATCTGAAATTTCGCCCTGCGGGCGTGTTCGGGTAAAAGCTAAAAGTGCGCCGAGTGCAATACCTGATGCAATTAAAGATGACCCCCCATAAGAAACAAAGGGCAAAGTCATCCCTTTTGCCGGCAATATACGAACAGCAACGCCCATATTAATAAAAGCCTGCACGCCAAAAGCACAGACCAACCCCGTCCCAGCCAGACGGATAAATGGGTTACGCTCTTTGATCAAGCGCCATAAGGAGCGCACCGTGATGGTTGCATAAAGCAAGATGATAATAGCAACGAGGACGAGGCCATATTCTTCAGCTGCAACTGCGATGATAAAATCTGTATGCGCATCTGGAAGCGACCATTTGACAGACCCTTCGCCAACACCCGCACCAAAAATGCCCCCCTCACGTATCGCATTTGTCGCATATCCAATTTGAGTTGTCGGATCTATTTCTGCATTTAAAAATCCATCAATACGACGCGCAAAGTGATCAGATTCTTGATAAGAAATCCACCCCACACAAACCACCAAAAGCGCCACGCCAACCAAAAGCATCAAAGGAGCGCCTGCCACGAAATACATCACACCCCAACAAAACAATATGAGGCATGCCTGACCAAAATCAGGCTGAAACACCAATATGCCTGCAATGAAAATTGTTAATAAAAACGAATAAGAGCGCCCAGGAGGCCCCCCTAAATCATATGAGGCCGCCATGAACCAAGCCGCAGTAACCACATAAGCAGGTTTTAAAAATTCTGAAGGCTGCACAGATACAAAACCAAAGGAAAACCAGCGCACCGCGCCTTTTCCAAAATCCTCACCAAAGGCCGGCAGTAGCAGCAGCGATATAAGGCCCGCAACGCAGCCCAAAACAGCAATTCGCCGAACTTTTTGAGGATCCATCATCGTTATTGCAATCAATACAACAAAAGCGATGCCGCCAAATATAGCTTGCCTTTGAACATAGTAGAAAGCTGACAGATTATTCTTTTGCGCTAAAGGCGGTGACGCAGCCAATCCCAAAAGAAGCCCAATGCCAAAAAGCATAAAAACGCAAGCTAAGGTCCATTTATCTAACGTACGCCACCACTTCGGCAAAATCGGTTCGCCGATTTCTTGTGGTAATGTTCCATATACCATGTTCGTCATGAAACTTCACTCGCCTCATCTTTTCGCGCCTCTACTTTGGTTTGAAACAACATATTTGTCCAACCACTCTCAAGGCCCATCTGCTCTTATTGTTTCGATGAATATTTCATTCACACAATTTTAATTTTATCCTTAGTAAAACAAAATTAAAAACTATCAATGAATTTTCAAACTTCAGCCAAGTTTAAGTCAATTTTCGCCCATCAAAGATCTTCAAAGGCTTTGATAAACGCCTCTCCCCTCTCTTCAAAGCTTTTAAACTGATCAAAGCTCGCGCAAGCCGGAGCAAGTAAAACGGTTTCGCCCTCTTTGGCCTCATCTGCCGCCCGCGCCACTGCGATATCCATTGTCTGACAAATCTCGAAAGGAAAATCACCCAAA
This sequence comes from uncultured Celeribacter sp., assembly GCA_938008015.1. GTDB lineage: Bacteria > Pseudomonadota > Alphaproteobacteria > Rhodobacterales > Rhodobacteraceae > Celeribacter. The sequence goes on along the minus strand of CALLMA010000128.1, from coordinate 1,217 downwards.
GCTGTCGCAAAGTCACCAGCTGAGCGGCCAATCAAATAAGCTTTTTTAACAGTGTTCAAGTGATCCATCAAATTGTCGAAACCACCCTCTTTGAGTACTCCCCCAGCAATCCAATGAATATCCTTAAAGGCGCTTAAAGCTTTTGCCGCCGCATCCACATTGGTCGCCTTACTATCATTTACATAGCGCACGCCCTTCTTTTCACCTACGATTTGTGAACGATGCGGCAACCCTTTAAACGAGCGCATAGCATCCTCAATCTTACGCGGCGCAATATTCAAAGAGCGAACAGCCGCATAGGCCGCACAGGCGTTTTGATGATTATGCGCACCAGGCAGCCCATCCATTTCACGCAAATCAATCATATAAGCCTGACGTCCGCGCTGCCATTCTGCAAGAAACCCCTTCTTCGCAAATACAGACCAACCATTGCCAGAAATTTTACCCTCTCCCGAGATACGAATAAGACGACGATCAGAAAAACTTTCAACCATCTGCCCCGCCAAAAAACGCCCCTCAGGCTCATCAATCCCGATCACCGCGCGGTCCGGCCCGCCTTCTGCAAAGAGCCGACGTTTCGCCGCGAAATATCCGCCCTTCCCCCCATGACGATCAAGATGATCGGGCGATAAATTGGTAAACACCGCCACATCCGGCGTCAAAGCGCGGGCGAGCTCAGTCTGATAGGATGAAAGCTCAAGTACAATCACCTCGCCATCACATGCCTCCTCAATATCAAGCACACCGCGCCCAATATTGCCGGCCAATTGGCAAGGAATATCACAATGTTCTAAAATATGATAAATCAAAGCCGAAGTCGTTGATTTCCCATTTGATCCCGTCACGGCAATGACGCGTGGCGGCGTATCATGCATATCAAAATCGCCTGACCCAAAGGAGCGAAAGAATAACCCAATATCATTATCAACAGGCACGCCCGCTTCATAAGCCTGAGCAATCGCAAGATGCGGGCTCGGGTAAAGATGTGGTATTCCAGGAGAAACGATTAAAGCACTTACCCCCTCAAAAGCCCCTGCTTTTGTCAGATCGCGCAGCTCATAACCAAGCTCAAGCGCTTTAAGCCGGCTTTCGCCCCCATCATCCCAGCAGATTACATGCGCGCCACCAGCCTCAAGCGCCCGAGCCGCCGAAAGACCTGAGCGCCCGAGCCCAAGAACTGCCACATGCTGATCTTCATAGCCATAAACAGGGATCAT
>CALLMA010000127.1 GCA_938008015.1 uncultured Celeribacter sp. | reverse complement strand
TTTAGGGGGGTGTATCCCCCAATCTAATAATAATGGTTTTAGCCCAGCGCTAACCAATAGGTGAGTGTATTTATATCTTCATGAATAAAAGAAATGGATTCCCATTGAGTGGCTCAAGAGCGTTCACAGTAAAGCAGGGTAGTGAATGAAAAAAAGGGGAGAAAACGGGGGATACAGATTAGAGGCGTTAAAGAATAATGTTATTTAACAGTATGTTGGGAGAGTTTTATGGCGCACCGGGGAGGATTCGAACCCCCGACCCCTTGATTCGTAGTCAAGTACTCTATCCAGCTGAGCTACCGGTGCGTTGTGAGGGGAATACTCTTTGAGTACGGCGGACGCAAGGGGTGTTTTTATCTTTTTGTAAAAAAAATGATGTGATTAGGCTTAGAGCCTAATAATTTTTGCGATTGCATTGAGTTTTTGAAACAATACCTTTCAAGATGGGGGCATTTATGAGTTGTTTGTTTGGCATTGCCAAGCTGTTTTGGCCTGAATGCCAATGCATGATGATATGGTGCAAATACCAAGCTCTATGCCACGCCTGAAAAGCTTTCGCTTCCCTCGCGAAGTCATCTCCTGCGCCCATTGGGCGTATCATCGATTCGCCCTCAGCACAGCAAATGTTGAGGAGCTATTGCCAAGTTGTTGATAATCCTTTCAAGTGTTTTCTTTTTTTATTTTTATGCTGTCATTTCTGCAGTGTACTCCGCCCATACTCTAAAGGCGTCCTTGCGAGAATTCTTTGAGCCTGCCGATGCGATTTAAATCTGTCCATTATTTTCTCTCGCTTTCGCGTTGGCCTGTGTGAAACTTCTATGGCGTTGTTCAAACCTTTATGGGCGCGATGATCGGCCTTGGGTGCCAGCGTTTTGATGCATTTAATATAGCTTAGCAACTTGTCAGTGATAACGACCCGTGGGGCACCAAGTTTGCGCGAGAACCTTTTGAAAAAATCGCTTTACAGCCTTAGTATCCCGACATATTTTCATCAAAATCTCAAGCCTCTCCCCACTCGCGTCAATCGCGCGCCACAGCCAATACTTAACGCCTCGGATCGTGATCACCACTTCACCTGAATACCATTTATCATTGGCTTTGGGGCGGTCTCGCCGAATGCGTCTAGCAAAATGTGAACCAAATCGATTAACCTACAACCGAACGGTTTCTCGGCTAACAATCACACCGCGCTCAACCAAAAGATCCTCAACATCTGCGATGCTCAAAGCAAACCGAGGGTAAGCCCAAACAGCGCATGAGATGACTTCGCGAGGGTAACGAAAGCCTTTAAGGCGCGGCAGAGAATTTGGTATTTGCATCAAATCATTATACATGCGCAGTTGAATCGAAACAACTTGGCAATACCTCTCTCAGTCCTTGAAGCACTGAACAGATCTTTCGCTCGCGTAGGCTCCTGTAGCCTCGAACAAGAATACAAAAGTCGTATAAATGAAAATTTATTTCAATAACTTATAAATAACTACAAACAATCTATTTCAGGCAAAAACGCCAGCGCGTTTGCTGAGTGTAATGGCAGCCACCTGCGAGAACACCCTCTGGAAATCCCTCATGATTAGGCGCATCTGGCCAGATTTGAGGTTCTAATGCAATGCCTCCGCGCGCAGTGTAAGTCGTATCGTTAATCCCATCGCCTGTATAAACCTGCAAACCCTCAGCTGTGCTGGAAAGCCTCAGTTCGAGATCGCCGCCGCTTAATCGTGCCATTTCTTTCAGTTTGCCGTCGCCTATATCAAAACAAAAATTATGGTCAATCGCGCCTATCTCTTGTAAATATACCCCATGCCGCACATCAAACCGCGTATTTTCTACAAAGGCAATCTCGCCCGAGGGAATGCCTGCCTTATCAACGGGTAGATATTTATTGGCGTTCAGTTTCAATTTATGTTGATCAACCGTTTTCTCACCAGAGAGGTTGAAATAACTGTGGTGGGCAAAGCTGCAAAGCGTTGTTTGATCTGTTTCAGCCTCAATGCAAAGATCCAATACGCCATTGTCTAGAATGCGATATGTCGCAACAACATCTAAATTACCTGGAAACCCCATATGACCATCCGCCATGCGCAGCTTGAAGGCCACATGATCATCTGAATATTGTGCGACAGTCCAATTCATGTGAGACGCTCCAATAGCCCCTCCATGAATCGTGTGCCCATGTTCCGTATTTTGATCGAATTGATAAGTTTGCCCATCGATTTTAGCGCGCCCATTTGCAATTCGATTAGCATAGCGGCCAACGATGGCGCCGAAATAATTCGGATTTTGTAGATATGCATTAGGGTCTTCATATCCCAAAACCAATGAGTGAGAGATGCCTTGGAGGCGCAAATCTTGCAAGGTGGCGCCAAAACTCAGCAATGTTGCACTCAAACCGTCCCGCGCAATCTTGATTTGCATCAGATCTGAACCATCTGGAGCTTGGCCCACTTTCAAGACACTCATTTGGATACCTCCCCTACAACGCGGATGACACCAGCAGGAGGAATAGTCATATCATCCATTTGGTAGTTTTCAGTTGTATAGTTAAACCAAAAGCATTCATCGCCACACGCACGCCGCCTAATCCCATCAGGCAGCTCCATCGTCTCTATTCCGGCAAGCTCGCAGCGCGGGCTGATGATGCTTTTCCATCCCTCTAAGTCTAAGCACGCTCCAAGATAGACGATATTGTGATTACCCATAGCAACCGCCTCGCCCGCCTCAGTTGCAAGTACAATCTCATCTTGGCCTTCAAGATGTTCTCTATAAAATTCCACCACACCTTCTTTCTCTAAGGCGATCGGCATATCTGATCTGATGCTTTCAACATATGAAACCGTGACATCCAAATCGGGGAATGCTGGCGGCAAAGGCACGGGGATCGTCATATGCGCATCGCGCGCGCCCGCTCTTGGGCCAAGAATAATCTGCGCCTGCGTTTGTGAGAGTTTTGCTTTCAGAGCGTCACTCATATGCATCAAGGCAGGGGCGAGTATCATATCATAACCAGAAAAATCTTGCGTATCGGGAGGCAAAATATCGATAGAAAGCCCTAAAGACCGCAATGCGCGGTAACAATCAAAGACGATGCCAAAATAGCTCAGCCCATCTCCATGCGGCTGCACAGCCCATGCAAAATCTGCGTCATAATCAAAGATCAAACCAACGCGAGATTGCGCCTGCGCCACCACTGGCGCATTTTGAATTTCTTTGAAAACTTCCCGCGCTTCAGCAAAAGCTGGCGCCTCTTTGTGATCAGGGCGCAATAGGCCTGCATGCATTTGCTCTTGTGCAAAAGGCGCTTGACGCCAGCGGAAATAACAAACCGCTTCAGCCCCATGTGCGAAGGCTTCCCATGTCCAAAGGCGCACCATACCCTCGAGAGGCGCTGGGTTCGTGGGCGCCCAGTTTACAGGGCCGGGTTGCTGCTCCATCACCCACCAACGCCCATGGCCTACGGCACGATAAAGATCATGATGAAAAGCTTGAAAATCTGGATCGCCTTGGCGTGCAAAGGCACGTTGGCGCTCTGGCGTTGTGCCAACACGGTCTTCCAAGAAACCAAGCGGATAGCTATCCCATGTTGCAATTTCCAAGTCTTTACCGACCTCGAAATGATCAAAATCAGTGATCCTGCCCATGTAATTATGAGAGAGGGGCGCGGCGCTATACTCACGAATAATATCACATTGCAAGCGGTTAAAGCGGACAACTTGATCAGACGAAAACCGCCTAAAATCTAAAGAATGCGCTGGATTAGGCTCTGTTACTGTGAGGTTTGGCAATTCGATTTGATCAAAATCGTCATAAATCATCGACCAAAAGATGTTGCCCCATGCGTCATTTAAAGCATCAATCGTTTTATATTTCTCCTGCAGCCATAATCGGAAAGCTTGCAGTGCTGAGGAACCATATGAAATGGTTGTATCATGGCAGCCATATTCGTTATCCGTTTGCCAAGCGGCGACATGCGGGTTTTTCCCATATCGCTCCGCAATCACCTTTGTGATAACCGCGCATTCCTGCTTATAGCCTTCATGCGAAAAGCAATAATGGCGACGTGACCCAAATTTGCGGATACGCCCCTCAACATCTACGGCCAACATATCTGGATATTTATCGATCATCCAGCGCGGCGGTGTTGCAGTTGGCGTTCCAAGGACGACTTTAAGCCCTGCACGCCCTAAAACATCAATCGCCTCATCAAGCCACTCAAAGCAATATTCGCCTGCTTTAGGCTCTATTTTAGACCATGAAAATTCACCAATGCGCACCCATGTTAACCCGAGCTCCGCCATGCGCTGCGCATCTTCTTCCCAGATTTCGCGAGGCCAATGTTCGGGATAATAGCAAGTTCCTAAGGTTCGTTTCATAAGATCACCTGATGTTCTTTTTGCCCAATCGCATCAACTTGTATGGAGAATGTTTGCCCGCCGTGTGGCTCACTTATCCCATCTGCAGCTGAGGTCACAAAGAGGGTATCCCCCTCTAAGCCAAAAGCAGGGCATGTTATTTGACTTGCAGGCAAATCTACCGCCAATAAAAATCCGCCAGCAGGGCTATATTTTGCCACACGGTTTGCCCCCCACTGCGCAATCCACAAACATCCCGCTTCATCGACAACAGCCCCATCGGGATTGAGGTTATCACCGCTCAAATCAATCAGCACGACGGGCTCGCCCAGCGGCCAGCCTTCATGATCTAAAGCTTGAGACATGATCTTTTGCGTGGGGGTATCGGTAAAATAAGCCTGTTTTTTATCAGGCGAAAAACAGATTGCATTTGAGATGGTAATCTCGCCATACAGCTTTTTCAATTCACCTCTATAAAAGCGACAAATAGACCCTAAACTTGGCTCTAGGGCCTTACCCATGGTCCCAATCCAAAATCCACCAAAGGGATCAGCGCGCCCATCATTGGACCGCGTTTTAGGATTATCAGCCTCCAGCGCAACAATATGTTCTGATTGTCCTGATCGCAGATCGAACTTCGATAAAGCGCTCTCACTTGCAATCAAAAGATGGTCTTGATCAATCCAACCAGCCGCAGAAACATATTCCTCAAATTGCCAGTGCCTCTCCTTGCACATGAGCTGTTTGTTTAAAATATCAAACCAAAAAAGCTCTTTCCTCAAAGGGTGCCAAAGCGGCCCCTCCCCAAGGGTGCATTTGCGCGGATCATAAACTTGAGCTGCCATATCATACCACTTGATCATAGGCTGAAACGATTGCCTTCGCGCGCGCACTCACATCCTCCGCGCTCATCCCAGGTGCATATAAAGCTGTTCCAATTCCAAACCCCGAGGCGCCAGCTTTTATCCACTCACCAAAATTATCAGGCCCAGCGCCGCCGACCGCATAAATAGGTGTTTCACTGGATATGACAGCCCGCAAAGCTTTTAATCCTGATGGCCCAGCAAGAGAGGCAGGGAAGAGTTTCAAGCCATCCGCGCCCGCGCGTATTGCACCGAAGCATTCAGTTGCAGTCATCACGCCCGGATATGATTGCATGCCAAGCTTCTTTGTATGCTCGATCACTGGCGCATGCATATCAGGCGATACGATAAGTTCACCGCCGGCATCATGTACTCTGTCAACATCTTGAAGGCTCAATACAGTCCCTGCACCTACAAGCGCTTTTTGGCCACAAGCCTGCACAAGATTTGCAATGCTTTCGATTGGGCGCGGTGAATTCAGCGGCACTTCCATCTTGGTGATGCCCGCTTCCATCAATGCTGATCCAATTTCAGCGACTTCCTCAGGCAATACTCCGCGTAAAATCGCAATAATCTCTCTGCTCATTTTTAATCCCTTAAACTATGATATGCGCTTTGCAGCCCCAATAATGTCATTTCATCCACACTTTCGATGCGAGATGTGCGCCCCAATTCTCTCAAAGCCAATTGGTAAAGTGATGATAGTTTTTGCGCCCCTATGAGGACGACATCATGACCCTGCCAATAATCTTTTGTGCTTGCGAGCTCTGCGCCAATTAAGAGGCCCGATAAGCGCCCCCGTGCCGCGGCAGAGTTTACGTCCGAGACCAAAGAGGAGGCGCGCACTCGAAAGAGGTTTTTTGAAAGGTCGTTTGGGTTTTCTACAGTGTGGCGCACAGCTTCGATAAAAGCGCGCTCATCAAAACCTTCGCCCTCAACACAATGACGCAAGACAGATTTTTCACTTAAAAGCGCGAAAAGCTCACCTGTCATACAGGTCTCAAAAGAGCGAATTTCATTTTTGCGCAATTGCGCCCATTTCGTATGTGTCCCTGGTAAGCAAACAACGCCATCGAACTCGGGATTGGCCTGCATAAATCCAGCAATTTGAGTTTCTTCTCCCCGCATCACATCCGCATCAGGAAGTTGCTTTAAGCCGGGCAGCACAAAAACTTCAATACGAGGATCTTTTACAACCGGCTTACTAGCCTTCTGATCGGCTTGTGGCGATAGGGGCACACTCAAATAAGGGGCTTCAACCCAACCTTGGCGAGACCCAACCATCCCACAGCAAATAACTGGTAATTTCTCACTTTCCTCCATTTTAGTCTCTAAATAGGGGGAAATAAGTTCCAATAAAGCCTCTTCAAACTCATCAACTGCAAGCGAGGCCATTCCGCGGTTTGAACCGTTTTGATGGATAATAGCGCCATTGGCATCCATTGCCCAAACACGCAAGTTTGTCGTGCCCCAATCCACTGCAATCCAATTTATGTTTGAAGAATTTATCATCCGCTCACCACAACACCACCATCAACAACAAGCGATTGCCCCGTCATCATACGGCTTGCATTTGAGGCCAAGAATGAGACGGCATCAACCATATCTTGCGGCGCTAATGTGTCTTTCAAGCACTGCCGTTCCAAATGCGCCTCTAGGGCTTCTGGCGTGACCCAAAGCTCTTTTTGCTTATCTGTGAGCACCCAACCGGGCGCAAGCGCATTCACGCGAATACGATCAGGCCCAAATTCGCGCGCCAAAGAGCGCGTCATCCCATTGAGGCCAGAATTTGCAGTTGTATAGGCAGGATAGCCTGCATTGCCCATCATATAGCTGATCGAGGTGAAATTGATGATCGAGCCACCGCCCGCTTTGCGCATACCTTCGATCACCGCTTGGCAGGCGAAAAAATACGCTTTCAAATTGATCGCTTGCGACCAATCCCAAAACTCTTCATCGACCTCTAAAGTCTCATGACGCTTATCATTCGCGGCGTTATTAACCAAAACTGTCACATCGCCATGCTCTTTCGAAGCCGTATGAATGCAGGTTTTCAGCCGCTCAATATCGGTAATATCGCAATTCATATATAAGGGTCGAACGCCGTGTTTCGCTTCCATTTCATCGGTAAATTCAGTGGCATCGGAGCGCTGCACAAATGCCACTTTCGCCCCTTGCGCCATTAAGCCATCGGTCAAAAACGCACCAATACCAGAGCCGCCACCTGTGATGAAAACACTCGCATCTTTTAAGTCATGAAATGTTGCTGTTTTTGTCATATTAATGGCTTTCTCTCGTTACAAGGCGCGTATCTTTGCCCACCAAGAAATCAAGGTCCGCCCCTTGATCAGCTTGCAGCACATGATCCACATAGAGCTTCGCATATCCTCGCGTATAATGCGGAGGTTCGGGTTGCCAATCTGCCTTGCGTTTTTCCAACTCCGCTTCTGAAACCAAAAGCTCCAATTCGCCCTTTGAAGCGCTGATGCGAATTCGGTCGCCCGTTTGAACCAATGCAATCGGACCACCGGCTTGCGCTTCAGGTGCGACATGCAAGATCACCGTTCCAAAGGCCGTGCCAGACATCCGCGCGTCAGACACGCGAATGATGTCACGCACGCCTTGCTTCAGAAGCTTTGCAGGAACTGGCATATCGCCAACTTCTGGCATCCCTGGATAGCCTTTAGGACCGCAGCCTTTGAGCACAAGGATTGTATCCGCCGTCACGGGCAGATCATCGCGATCAATATTCGCCTTAAGCTCTTCAATGTTTTCAAAAACGAAAGCCTCGCCTTCATGCTCTAAAAGCGCATCTGTCGCCGCGGAAGGCTTCACGATCGCCCCACGAGGGGCAAGATTGCCGTTCAAAACGCGCAAACCAGAGGCAGGGCGCAAAGGCGCATCAAATGGCTTGATCACATCCTCATTATAAATCTCAGCACCTTCATGATAGGCGCGCAAATCCTTTCCCAGCACAGTATTGGCGGGGCGCAAGAGATGCGCAAGCTCTGAAAGCACCGCAGGCATGCCGCCGGCGTAGCAGAAATCTTCCATAAGATATTTCCCTGAAGGCATGCAATTGACGAGCAGTGGAATATCCGAACCGATCTCAATATCCTTTAGCGAGAGATCAACGCCCACACGCCCTGCAATCGCAAGCATATGCACAACCGCATTTGTCGAACCGCCCACTGCCGCATTTGCGATGATGGCATTCTCGAAGCTCTCTTTTGTCAAAATATCAGACATCTTGAGATCTTCTTCCACCATCTCAACAATGCGCTTACCTGTCATATGTGCCAAAGCCATGCGGCGTGCATCCACGGCAGGCAAAGCGCCATTGGTTGGCAATGCCATGCCCATGGCTTCTGTGAGAGAGGCCATCGTGGAGGCTGTGCCCATCGTCATGCACACGCCTTTCGAGCGGCTCATCCCAGATTCTGTTGCCATGAAATCTGCAAGTGTCATCTCACCCGCTTTCACATCCATTGCAAACTTGCGAACATCCGTGCCAGAGCCTAAATCGCGGCCCTTCCATTTGCCATTGAGCATCGGCCCAGAGCTGACAACAATCGTCGG
>CALLMA010000126.1 GCA_938008015.1 uncultured Celeribacter sp. | reverse complement strand
TAAGGCGATCTTGCCAACCGCGGCCAGTAATATGCGTAAAGCTTAAATCACCAATTTTCTTGATGTCATTTTGACGCTGCGCCGCCACAACTTGCCCATGATGATCCCCATCATTTTCGAGCCAAGATTGCGCTATGAAGCCGCTGCCTCGCGGTTTATTAAGAGCGCGCCCCTCCTCGGTCATAACGCCAACCAAATCGCCTCTTTCCGAGACCAAAACCAGCGGCCTATCCGCGGAACCCCAAAACATAAATCCCGCCAATAATGGCAATACTCCCAAATATTGCGCCCTCCCTCGCCATAATATCAAGAATATGCCGCCAAAGGCCAAAAGGGGAAGTGTTAAGGCAGAAGGAGCCATAATCGATCGCGCCGCCCCATCCCAAGCGGATACAGTCTCAGATACCCATAAAATCCAAGCTACGCCCTTTTCCATTCCCCAAAATCCGATCCATTCCAGTCCTAACGGCGTCAAAACAATAGCAACGATTGCAGAAGGCATGACGATTGTCCCCATAACAGGAACGGCTAAAATATTTGCGATAAGCCCGTAATCAGATATTCGATTGAAATGCGCGGCCGCAATTGGAGCGGTGGCAATCCCTGCAACGGCCGAGGATAAAACAACCGTAAAAACAGCTCGGAGCAGCCATGGCCAACGAAGCAAAAATTGCCCTTCACGCACCATAGAAAAAACGGCGACGAGTGACGTTGTTGCAGCAAAAGACATTTGAAAACCTGCCTCAGTCAGAACTTCTGGTTGGATGAAAAGGATAATGAGAGCAGCCAACGCCACAGAGCGCAAGGATAATGCGCGCCGATCCATTAAAACGGCTAAAAACATGATAAATACCATAATATAGGCGCGTTCTGTTGATACGCTCCAACCTGACAACATCAAATATACAAAACCAAATAACATTGCCCCAATGGCCGCCAGTTTTTTATTTAAATGACGATTGGAAGGCGGAACAACCATTATAAGCACAAAGCGCAATGCAGCAAAGACAGCTGCGGTAAAAAGCCCCATATGCAATCCAGAGATGGCCAGTAAATGTGACAGATTAGAGCGGCGTAAGTTTTCGGAGGTCTGCTCCGAAATTCCAGCGCGATCGCCAGTGAGAATAGCCGCCGAAAAACCGCCTGCTTGCCCCTCAATCTGGCTTTGGATGCTTTGAGACCAGTTAAAACGAAGCGCATTCATAAAAAGGCTCAATGACGTCTTGTCTTCTTCAGCACGCAAAATAGGAATGCGCGTATATCCAACAGCACCAAGTTTATCAAACCACGCCATTCGTCGAAAATCAAACCCACCCGGCTCAGCCGGATTTGGCGGAGGCGATAAATGCCCCGTCGCCATAATGCGCATGCCTGGTTTTGCTGTTATAAACTCTTGCTGTGCATGAAGAGAAAGGCGAACGCGTTCAGGAGTAGCGGCTTGCCCCACGCCCGCAAGAGACACTTGATCTAATGTTAGGCGCAATGCTTGCGATGCGGAGCGGTCCACCTTTAGAATTCTTCCTTCAATCGCACCATAGAACCTATATTTCAGCACAGGGGCCGAAACGACATTTGCGCGCATCCCTGCCAAAAGAAATCCAAGGGATATCAGTAAAAAAACCATGATTATGGCACGATAGGATTTCTCAAAACGCCTCGTTAGGAAAAGCAAGATGCCCGCAAGGCAAAGAACGCCCCCAAACAACCAAAGCCTTGGTTCAAACCATAATGAGAAATAAATGCCGATCCCACAGGCTAAAAATACAGGAATCCATAAAAAAAAGCGGCTGTATTGCGCATTTATGGCAATCAGAAAACGGTGATGAGCGGTTATAAAATATTTTTGAAGTGCTGGTATCAAACTGCGTTTACTCACATTTCTTTCATTTTAATACCCACAAAACCATGATGCATATTAGCCCAAAGACTGCAATCCTTTTCTACCAGCGCACAAAGGTTGAGCTTGCCACTATCAAGAAGTTCACATAACAAAGGGGCAACTCTTTCTTTACAAGATGAAACCCAAAAATCTCCTAGCAAACAAATCACCTAGAGGTTCATAATATGCAAAATTCTGCCACGCATTTGGATGAAAATCCGACAAATTCCCGCCCAGTTGTAACAAGAATTGCGCCCTCTCCCACAGGTGACATGCATATTGGGACGGCCCGCACAGCCTTGTTCTCATGGCTATATGCGCGCGGTCGTGGCGGTAAGTTTCTTTTACGCATTGAAGATACGGATCGTGCGCGCTCGAGTGAGCAAGCAACGAAAGGCATACTCGAGGGCATGGAATGGCTTGGTCTGGATTATGATGGCGAGGCTGTGAGCCAGTTTGAGCAAGCGGCACGTCATGTTGAGGTGGCCTATCAGCTACTTGAGGCGGGCAACGCCTATAAGTGCTTTGCAACTCAGGAAGAAATCGAAGCTTTCCGCGAAAAAGCCCGTGCAGAAAAATCAAGCACGCTTTACCACTCGCCATGGAGAGACGCGTCTATCGATGAGCATCCTGATGCCCCCTTTGTCATCAGGCTCAAAGCGAAGCGTGAAGGCACAACAATCATTAAAGATGCGGTGCAAGGAAACGTCAAAATCCGCAATAATCAACTCGATGATATGATTTTACTGCGCTCTGACAATACGCCGACTTACATGCTCGCAGTGGTGGTCGATGATCACGACATGGGGGTAACACATGTTATTCGCGGCGATGACCATTTAAACAATGCAGCCCGCCAAATGGGGATTTATGAGGCGATGGAATGGCCAATTCCAGTCTATGCGCATATTCCTTTGATCTTTGGTCCTGATGGCAAAAAAATGTCAAAGCGCCACGGCGCAACTGGCGTAAAAGAATATCAAGCAATGGGGTATAATGCGGCAGGTATGCGCAATTACCTTGCGCGCCTTGGCTGGTCGCATGGTGATGATGAGTTCTTCACGGATGAGCAGGCCAAAGAATGGTTCGATTTAGAAGGTATCAATAAAGCCCCTGCGCGATTTGACACCAAAAAACTCGATAATATTTGCGGTCAACATTTTGCGGCTGCAGATGATAAAGAACTCTTGGAAGAGCTAGAGGGCTATTTGATCTCGATTGAAGCAGCCGCTTTAACATCTGCTCAAAAAATAAGCTTTTTAAAATCAATGCCATTTCTTAAAACAAGCGCAAAGAAGTTCTCGCAACTCATTGAAAAAGCGAATTTTATTATGGCATCTCGCCCTATTGAGATGGATGAAAAAGCACAAAAGCAAATTTCTTCTGTATCCATTGGTATACTGAATGAATTGACGCCAGAGCTTCAAAATGTTAGCTGGGATCGAGATAGCTTGGAAGCTTGTGCGAATACTGTCGCACAAAGATTAGAAATTGGATTTGGGAAAATAGCGGCTCCATTAAGATCAGCTTTAGCCGGACGAAGCGCGACCCCGAGTGTCTTAGATATGATGGTTGTTCTTGGCAAAGATGAAAGTCTTGCCAGAATTTTTGAATTTGTTGAACTGTGTCAAGAAGCTTAACATTGAGCTTGCACGAGGGAGATAGATCAACTTCCATTTATGAAGGCCTTGCTGATGTGAGGCCTCTTCATTTTCCTTACTTTTGATAAGGGAATATTAACATTTTAGAGGGAGCACCTTAAGTCATAGAGCATTCAGCTCATAACTTATTTGCAACCCAAAATCGCCGGCATTCAAATTCGGCGATCACGTATTTTAAACCCGCGCCTCGGGGCATTGATTTTTTGCGGCAAAGACTTCGCCTCAAGATATTTAGGAAGGAATGACTATGGCAGACACCCCTATAAAAGCAACTTTAACACTTGATGGCCAAACTTATGATTTGCCTGTTCTATCCCCTACAGAAGGCCCAGATGTCATCGACATCAGGAAGCTCTATGCACAAACAGGCATGTTCACATATGATCCAGGTTTCACATCCACAGCCTCATGTGATAGCTCCTTAACATATATTGATGGCGGTGAAGGCATCTTGCTGCATCGTGGGTACACCATTGGCGAGTTGGCAGAAAAATCGAATTACTTAGAGGTTTGTTATTTGCTTCTATACGGTGAATTGCCAAGCTTAAAAGAAATGGAAAAATTCCAAAAAACAATCACCCAGCATACAATGCTGCACGAGCAGATGACTGGATTTTTTAAAGGCTTCCGCCGTGACGCCCATCCAATGGCCATCATGGTAGGTGTTGTTGGAGCTATGTCTGCATTCTATCACGATAGCACTGACATTAATGATCCCCAGCAGCGCGAAGTCGCAACGCATCGCCTCATCGCAAAAATGCCGACAATCGCGGCATGGGCTTATAAATACTCAATCGGCCAGCCATTTATTTATCCACGCAACGATCTCGATTACGCTTCTAATTTCTTGCGCATGTGTTTCGCCGTCCCTGCTGAGGATTATGAGGTTAGCCCAATTCTAGCCCGCGCTATGGACCGCATTTTCACGTTACACGCTGATCATGAGCAAAATGCTTCAACATCTACAGTAAGACTTGCCTCATCCTCTGGCGCAAATCCATTTGCTTGCATTGCAGCTGGCGTCGCTTGTCTTTGGGGCCCCTCACATGGCGGTGCAAACCAAGCTTGCCTTGAAATGCTGCGTGAAATCGGCACGGTGGACCGCATCCCTGAATTCATTGCACGCGCAAAGGATAAAGATGATCCATTCCGCCTTATGGGCTTTGGTCACCGCGTCTATAAGAACTTTGATCCCCGCGCGACAGTTATGAAGCAATCGGCTGATGAGGTCTTGGATCTTTTAGGCGTTGAAGACAATCCAATCCTTCAGGTTGCCAAAGAGCTTGAAAAGGCTGCTCTTGCCGATCCATATTTTGCAGAAAAGAAATTATTCCCGAATGTCGATTTCTATTCTGGTATCATTCTTGAGGCAATGGGATTCCCGACGTCTATGTTTACACCAATTTTCGCCCTTTCGCGCACAGTTGGTTGGATTTCTCAATGGAAAGAAATGATTGAAGATCCAAGCATGAAAATTGGCCGCCCACGTCAGCTTTACACAGGCGAATCGAAACGCTCTTATATCGCAGCTGATGAGCGCGATTGATAAAGCCCTAAAATACGATCACTGAAAGGCCGCCCTTGGTGGCCTTTTTTATTGCCTTGTAAATACTTTCTTAACTCAATATGAAATCGTTTCAAATTTTAAGAAAGTTTCGAAAATGAAATATGCGACATGGTTCACCATAGGCATGCTATCCCTCTCAGCTTGCAGTGAGTTAGATTTGCAAACAGACAATGGGTATCCCAAAATTGCCTTAGAGCTTGGTCGTGTCAAAAATGATTGCCTTCTTGAACAAGAAGAATGGCTTCCAATCTTACAATCCAACAACTTTGAAACCAAAAGACAGCATAGGGCTGTCTTTAAAGCCATGCGCGATCATGCTCAGCTTGTTTATCTAGAGAAAACCAACGACGTCGCGATCTCCGCAAAATATTGCCAGAAGTAGACATTTAGGCGTGAATATCGATCTGCGTCCCATTTTCAACCATCGTAAAAATTTCTTCAATATGGCGGTCTTTGACGGCAATGCAGCCCCAGGTCCAATCACGGCCCCTCCCGCGATGTTTGCCTGCACGACCGTGGATGAAGATGTCTCCACCTGCAGATTTTCCGTGGGTTGACGCATAAGAACGATCTTCGATATTCGGATAAGAAATTCCTAAAGACAAATGGTAATTTGAATTTGGATTACGACGGTCGATAAAATAGCTGCCCTCGGGCGTTTTCCCATCTCCCTCAAATCTCTTATGGCCAATTGGATTAAACCCAAGTCCAATTTTATACGATTTTATGATTGTATGCCCATGAAGAAGATAAAGCTTTCTGCGTTCTTTATAAACGACAAGCCGTGTTATCTTTGGCCCCTGATAAGGGCGAAACGAAAGGGCTGACGCAGCATTGGCTGTCAGCCCAGACAAAAGTGCAACACTCGACTTTAGAAATAATCTTCGTTTCATATGCGCCCCTAATCCCACCTAGCAACACAGCAGTTCTATTTAGCCTACTATAATGAAAGAAATTCTAAAATAAGTTAATGGAAATATCCACCCGTATTTTTAAGCAACGCGAATAACGCGCATCCCTGCATTTTGAGCGGCAAGAACACCTTGAGGAGAATCCTCTAAGACAAGGCTAACGGCATTAGACTTTCCAAGCTTTTGCGCTGCCAATTCAAAAATATCGGCGGCTGGCTTCGGGGAAACCTCATCTGATATACTGACCAAAACGTCAACCAATTCAAGAACACCCGCCTTCTTGAGAGAGTGCTGTGCAATTTCTTTCTCTGCATTCGTTCCGACTGCGATTTTCATACCGAAACCTTGAAGATCGTTCAAAAAGGAGACCGTTTCCTTGATCGGTTCGACCATAGATATAAATCTTCCGAACGCAGCGATACTTGTCGAAATTGCTTTTTCAACATCAATTTTGGGGGCGATGCCTGCGGAAAACTCCATAAATAGAGAACGGCGATCCAACCCCGTTCGCTCTAAATACCAAGGCAATGTGAGATCAAATCCTTGCTCTAATGCCGCGAATTTCATGCACTCATAATGCGCATCGCCGCTTTCAACCAAAGTTCCATCACAATCAAAGATCACAGCTTCAATGCCATTCTCTTTCACAAAAGAAACCCATTCTTGCGCAGGAAGGCGAGTTTCCTCACCTCCCTCAACCAAATATCCGATCATATAACTATCCTATGCCTTCACAATGCGGGCGAGGTTTTCATTGATGCCAAGGCTAACCGTATCCCCTTTTGCAAAGGAATTCGCACGAACAGGCGCAATTGCAAAAAGTTGCCCAACTTCGGTATCAATCGTATATTGCATCTCGCGCCCAAGATAAGCGGCATAGCTCACTTCGCCCTTAAGCCCTGCGTGATCAGGTGATAGCAGTTCTAAAGCATGCGGACGCAGAACAAGCTTAGCATCGCCTTTTGTCATTCCATCAGAAGCGACCGCATATTTTGTACCTGCCAGCATAACTTCGCCTTTGTTATTCTCAGCGCTTAACACTTCGCAATTCACAAGGTTTGCATCACCAATAAAATCAGCAATAAAGCTTGATGCAGGGCGTTCATACAAATCAGCAGGGCTGCCCTCTTGTGCAATTTCTGCATTATTCATCACGATAATACGATCTGAAACAGCCATCGCTTCTTCTTGGTCATGCGTGACGTAAACAGCCGTCAAACCAAGGCGTTGTTGAAGTTGGCGAATTTCTTCGCGCACATGGCGGCGCAATTTTGCATCCAAGTTCGATAGCGGCTCATCAAGCAAGAGCACTTCAGGCTCAAGAACAATCGCACGTGCCACCGCAACGCGCTGTTGCTGACCACCTGATAGCTCACTTGGCAAACGATCTCCAAACCCAGCAAGGCCAACAAGCTCAAGCCCCTCATCAGCCTTTTGATAGGCTTCATTCTTTGGAACAGATTTCACAGTTAAACCATAGGCGACATTTTGACGAACTGTCATATGCGGGAAAAGCGCATAGGATTGGAAAACCATCGAAACACGGCGATATGTCGCCGTTAGATGGGTAACATTTTCACCGCCGATAAAAATATTGCCTTCCGAAGCCATTTCTAGGCCCGCGATTAAACGCAAAGTTGTCGTTTTGCCACAGCCAGATGGCCCAAGCAAAGTCACAAGTTTTCCCGGCTCGATAACGATGTCTAAGCCTTTTAGAGCTGTGACATTGCCATAGCGCTTTATAACGTTTTCGAAACGGACTTCACCGTGGTGATTTGAATTGATTGAATTATTCATAGTGATCTCCATTAAGCTGAGGGTTGCACACGATCGGTACGGCGCAGACGTCTCACCCCGATTAGGCCTTGTAGAATTAGAATTGCAGTGAGCATCGTGATGATCAAAACGGCAGAATAGGCAATTGCGATACCAAATTCACCATTTTCAACACGCCCCACAATAAATGATGTTGCCATATTGTGACGCGCACTGACCAAGAAGATCACAGCACTCACGGCTGTAATCGCACGCACGAAACTATATGTAAGTGCTGCCATGATAGCCGGTCCCATAAGCGGCAAAATAACGCGACGAACCGTGGTAAAGCTATTCGCTCCCAATGTGATTGAGGCTTCATCCAAGCTTTTATCAAGTTGCGACATCGCCGCAATGCCACCACGAACACCAACTGGCATGTTGCGGAAAACAAACACAATGATCAAAATGATGCTCGTACCTGTGAGTTCAATCGGCGCAAAGTTAAACGCCATGATGTAGCTCACACCAATCACTGTCCCTGGCACAGCAAAACTTAGCATTGTCGAAAATTCAAAAGCCTCTTTGCCCCAGAATTTTTGACGGACCAAAAGATAGGCTGTCGCGAGGCCAATTATAGCCGTGAGAGGTGCTGCGATTGTAGCAATGGATAACGTTGTAAAATAGCTATCCCATGCCACCCCAGTAAAGCGCCAGCGCGAGAAATCAAAGCCAAAGGCACGAATATAGTGATCGAGCGTAAAGCTATGATTATATCCCCAAAGTTTTACGAAACTACCGAAGATAATCATCGAATATACAACGAGAGTAAGCGCTGCCCAAGGAAGAGCTGTTGCATAGCAAATAAAGCGTAAAACAGGATTTAAACCAGCGTTTTGTCCAGAATCTGCCTTGCCTGTAATTGTTGCATACGATTTTTTACCAAGCCACATGCGCTGCAACATAAAGGCACTTAAAGTAAGTGTTAGCAGAGCAACAGCTAAAACAGCTGCTTTTGTCGGCGAGGCCACCGCCCCAACAATGGCGAAGAAGATATCTGTTGAAAGAACGGAGAAATTACCGCCCAAAACAAGTGGGTTTCCAAAATCCGCGATACTTTCGATAAACCCTAATAAGAATGCATTCGCGATACCTGGGCGCATAAGCGGCAAGGAAACATATCTAAATGTCTGCCAGCGATCTGCATCGAGAGTTTGTGATGCTTCTTCAACAGAAGGGCTAACGCCTTGAACCACTCCGATGAGAACCAAGAAGGCGATCGGCGTGAATGAGAGCATTTGAGCAAAATAAACACCCCAAAAACCATAGAGCCAACGCGTTTTTTCCATGCCAAACATCTCTGCGAAAAACTCAGTAACAGCGCCTGTGCGACCAAAGAGCAAGATAAGGGCAAGTCCGATCACGAAAGGCGGTGTAATGATTGGAAGGACTGTCAAAATTCGCAGTAGTTTTTTCGCTTTAAAATCTGTGCGCGTAAAGATGAGGGCAAATGAAAGGCCTAAAGCCGTTGTCCCTGCGCCAGTCATTGTTGCGAGGATTAATGAATTGATTGCTGGGCCACATGATCCTGCGCCAATCAAACAATTCAATCCCCAAATCTCAGAGCTAAAGAAACGAGGGAAAAAGCCAATTAATGATAAGCTGCCATCGACTTCAAAAGCGCGAATAAGAATATGCATCACTGGGAAGAATACAAAAACAGCCACAAGCGAGATAATCAAAGCGATTGTACTTGTGACAAATGCATCCCCCTGCCCTTTGCCTGATTGAGACAGAGAGACTGAAAATGCAAATAATAATGAAATCAGGCAAACCGCAGCACCGATGCCCATGCTTTGTTGACCGGCTTGAACAATTTCACCGCTTAACAGCCCCGTAAAGGCACGCGGCCCATTCACAACAATGACCAAGCCCTGCAACACAGTTGCGAAAAGCCCCATGACAGCGATGGCAAGTGTTATTTTAGCGCGCGCAACAGGTGCTGCTACAAAAAATTGAACAAGTAGTGACGCGACAAATGCTAAACCAGTTGGAATAAGCCACCAATTTGAGGCCTCGAGCACCATAAATAAACCAGATGATGGTGACCCGTCATTAAGCCATTGAAAAGAAGTAAATCCATCTCTTGTCATATGCCAAGGCAAAAAGACAAAAGACATGAGCCCTAACAAGAGCCATGCATAAACGGTCCGTTTCATATTATTTCCATTTAGACAAATATGTTTGCAAAAATTGCAAAAAGAAATGGCCTGCAAAATTGCAGGCCATAATATTAAGGGCTAATTAGTTTGCTTTTGAGCCAACTTCAGCATCCCAGCGCTCAAGCAAGCGACCACGTGTCGCGCTTGAACCGTATGTTGCGAAATCATAATCAATCAATTTGATTGTTTCGAGATCAGGTGATTGCGGTGCAACTTTCGCAGATGCGTTTGAAGGAACAGCAAAAACGCCTACCTCTGGTGAGCGTGATTGAATATCTGCACTCAATGCAAACTCAACCCACTTCTTTGCACCATCAAAGTTTCTTGCGCCGTTAATGATGCTTACAGCACCAACTTCATAGCCCGTGCCCTCACATGGAGCGACAGGAATGAGTGGGAAACCTTGAGTTGCGAGCTTAACCATATCGTGCATAAAGCCGATTGAAACACCTGTTTCACCACGCGCTGCAGCTTTTGATGGGGCTGAGCCTGATTTCGTGTAAGAGTTTACATTTTCGCCGATTGAAGCAAGTTTTACAAAAGCTTCATCTTCACCAAAGAGCTGAACGAATGTTGCAAGCTCTGTATAAGCTGTACCCGAGCTATTTGGGTTAGCCACTTGGATTTCGCCTTTAAAGCGCTCATCTTCAAGATCTGACCAACAAGCTGGCGGCGCGATATTTTTCTCTTCGAGAACATCGGCATTATAAGCGATCGCTAAAGCACCTGCATAAATTCCAACTGTTTTCTTATCAGAGATGTCTGACATATTTTTTGCCCAATCGAGCAATCCATCTGTGCTCACGCCTGATGGCTGTGAAAGACCCTCTTCAGCAGCTACGAGATGCGGATCACCTGTGCCGCCCCACCAGACATCAATCTTTGGGTTGCCAGCTTCAGCACGTACTTGCGCAAGTGTTTCACCTGTTGATTTGCGAACCATTTGTACATCGATATCAGGATGCTTTTCTTCAAAAGCAGATACCATCATATCACACCAAGCTTGCTCAGTTGAACATACAACGTTGAGATCATCAGCAAACGCACCAGTTGCACTTACCAATGCCAATGCGGAAATTGCGCTAATTTTTTTCATCTTTTCCTCCCTATAGACGTATTTTATTATCTTTAACCAAGATATCAGCTCACCTTATTTGAGAGAAAGAGAAGTGAAAACATTAAAAATGTAAATATCTCAAAAATAACCTCTAATTAACTGATAAAAATATATAATTATTATTTTAAGTCTATAATAATTTGCGAAAAACAGTCAAAATTACAGTAAATATACCATGATGATCACCGCTCTTTTTACAAAATAGGTAGAGTGGGAATTCCCCGTATAGAGCAAGATTCTATTCGCAATTTCCAAACAGATTCTAGCTTAGGCCAAAATCCACTCTTCTTGTGAAAGATCTTTACAAATTGCAGATGAAGCCTAAGTAACAAAGATTATATTTTAAAACTATAGGCATACATTGAAGTTTTTATCAAAAATCAGCGTCCCAATCATCGCATCTGCGATTGTATTATTCGCAAAAATCATCACAGCAGTTCGCGGCATTTGGCAAGGATGCGAACCAACACAAAAACAGCGCGTCTATTACGCAAACCACGGATCTAATGGAGATTTTGTTCTCATATGGTCGGTGTTACCGCCTGCTCTGAGGGCAAAAACACGCCCTGTCGCCGGATCAGATTACTGGCTAAGTTCGCGCCTCAAAGCCTTTATCGGCAAAGACGTTTTTAAGGCTGTTCTTATCGACCGCAACAAAACAACACGAAAAGAGAACCCCATTGAGATTATGTCCAGCGCGATTAAAAAAGGAGATAGCTTAATCCTCTTTCCTGAAGGCACGCGCAATACAACAGATGAGGCATTGCTGCCCTTTAAGCCTGGGCTATATCACCTAGCCTCACAACATCCCGATGTTGAGCTGGTTCCCACGTGGATCGATAACTTAACATCCGTTATGCCAAAGGGCGAGATTATCCCCGTTCCTTTATTGTGTACGGTCAGCTTTGGAACGCCTGTCTATATCAAAGATGGTGAAGAAAAATCAGCTTTTCTCAAAAGATTAGAAATGGCTTTAATCGCGCTCAAAGACGAGGTCCAGAAATGAATTTACCATCCGAATTATTTTCTCTTTTTATTGGAATTTTTTGCATCTTGGGCCTTGCCACACTCATCGCGCAAGTGATGAAATCGAAACAAGGCCGAACACCGCTCATCGATAACTTGATTGAGAGAATAAATGCATGGTGGGCCATGGTTCTGCTTCTTGGTGTGACGATGAGCATTGGCCATAGTGCTATTATCGTCCTTTTTACTCTCATAAGTTTTGCGGCACTCAGGGAATTTTTGACTCTCACCAAAAAACATAAAGCCGACCATTATGCTCTCACAATCAGCTTTTTTATTGTCTTACCAGCGCAGTACCTCTTAGTTTATTTCGATTGGTATGGTTTATACTCAATCTTTATCCCTGTTTATGTATTCCTTCTTTTGCCTATTGTGAGCGTTGTCCGAGGGGAAACAGAGGCGTTTTTAATCCGCATCTCTGAGACGCAATGGGCGCTTATGATCTGTGTGTTTTCCGCCAGCCACGTTCCTGCGTTACTGATGCTTGATCTCTATGAAGATAGCAGCAAAAACATTCTACTCATCGCATTTTTAATCGTCACAGTTCAAATTTCAGATGTTTTGCAATATGTATGGGGTAAGTTGCTTGGCAAACGTAAAATCGCCCCTTCTTTATCCCCGTCAAAAACGTGGGAAGGCTTTCTCGGAGGCATTTTATCCGCTTCGCTGATCGGCGCTTCGCTTTGGTGGATCACACCCTTCTCGCCAATAGTTGCCTTTTTCTTATCCTTGATGATCACGCTCCTTGGCTTCTTTGGGGGCTTGGTCATGTCTGCAATCAAACGCGATCGCGGCATCAAAGATTGGGGGCATATCATTGCCGGACATGGCGGTGCGATTGATAGAATGGATAGCATAGTCTTTTCAGCACCAATATTTTTTCATATCGTACGGTACTTCGGATAAACACAATGCTCGAACATATGAAAAATGATAAAATTCAGAGTGTTACAGGTATGATCTTAATGGGGATATGGGCGGGGTTTGCAAATTGGCAATATCCGCTTCCCACCGTCATACAGGCGTCGATCACTCAAGGCTTATTGACGGCTCTGATTACATTTATCATGCACCATATTATCAAAAAAACTGTCTATAAATTTAAAATATGGCCCCTAGGGGCACTCTCTGGAATGCTCACATCTCTTAGCTTTTTAACGATTGGGCATTATCTATCTGCAACACCCGAATTTCTAGCAACGATCTCAGTCCCATTTTTACTCGCCTCCACATTTGCGAGTATTTTGGCATATTCATTTAGGAAAGACATATGAGCAACCTTGATAATAGGCGCCCCATTGCCACGCGAGGTGCAAAATTTGTACAAATACTCGCAAAAAAACTGGGGCAATCCAAGATAACACCCAATCAAATTTCCATGGCATCTGTAGGATTCGCGGCATTGGCAGGCCTATGCTTTTGGCTTAGTCGTGGTGAATATATGATAGGGCTTTTATTGGGAGCCTTTTTTATACAAATGCGCTTACTGTGTAACTTATTAGACGGCCTCGTTGCCGTGGAATGGAATAAATCACAAAAAGACGGCGCATTTTGGAACGAAGCCCCCGACAGATATGCCGATATTTTGATCTTAGCGGGAATTGGGTATGGCCTCTCAGCCCCTGCCCTCGGCTGGGCAGCGGCCTGTGTAAGCGTTCTTGTTGCCTACACCAGAGAATTAGGATCAGCACAAGGATTTAAGGCCGATTTTTCAGGCCCCTTTGCGAAACAACATAGAATGGCCCTTGTGACAGCAACCAGCTTAATCGCAATTTTTGTTCCAAGCTTATTTGGCGTTCCACTTATGGAACTGGCTCTTTACATCTTGATCCTTGGATCTCTTTTAACCGCCTTAAAGCGCTCCAAAACACTCATAAAGAATCTATCTCATTCATAAGCGTTTTGTATACCTGCCAAGCAGCACCCAATATATGAGCTGCTTGGCGGGACGAAACAATTAGAAATGGCCTATGAAATGAAGCACGCGAGCGATACAAATGAAATCGATTGCACACTTAATCATG
>CALLMA010000125.1 GCA_938008015.1 uncultured Celeribacter sp. | reverse complement strand
TTAAAATTGGCCAGGCACCTGAAGGAAAATTTATTGGCTTCGGGCAAGCAAATCTTTCTGAGGCGGCTTTTGATGATGGTATTATTGATGCGCAAATATTCTTCGATAAAACGAGAACATTTGCCGGCCTCGGCTTTCGTTCAGACGCGCAAAATAATTGGGAAGAGTTCTATTTGCGCGCGCATCAATCAGGCAACCCAGATGCAAACACCTATAGTACAACCTATAACGGCCAAACATCTTGGCAGCTATATTATGGCGAAACCACATCACATCCCACCAACTATTCGCACGGAGAGTGGTTTCCTATCAGGTATGTCGTTCAAGGGGATTTGATGGATGTCTATATTGAGGATATGGAGGCACCAAAGCTCACTGTGGCGCTTGAACAAGAAAAACGCGAAGGGGGCATTTTGCTTTGGGGCTTAGGAATCTCTGAGCCAGTATGGTTTGCTGATATTTCGATTGAGCATGATGCAGGTGAAATTGTCGGCACGCCGATACCAGAGAAGCCCATGCAAGAGGGGACGATCACCTCATGGTCTGTGTCCAATGCCTTTACTCATGAGGCGGTAAAGGGGCAATTGGATCGTTCGTTTGTTGAAAAAATGACGAAAATTTCGACCGATCAGCGCGGCATGGCCAATTTGACGCAAGTTCAGCCAACAGCGGAGGGGCAAGATACGGTTTTAGCGGAATTTACAGTTTCAACACAGCGAGATCGCCTTGTTAAAATGGATTATGGATTTAGTGATGATGTCACGATCTATGTGAATGGAAAGGCTATATCTTCAGCTTCGGACCGCTTTTTTTCACGCGATTACCGTTTTTTAGGTACTGTAGGTTGGTGGGATGCCGCTTGGATTGATCTCAAAAAAGGTGTCAATACAGTGAGTTTTGCCGTGACAGAAAGCGCAGAAGATCCAACGGGTTGGGCGGTACAGGCTCGTATCGTTGAACATGATGGTCTCGCATTTGGGTTGCCGCAATAGCGCCTATGAATAAAGCGGCTTTAAGGGGATGTTCCCGTTAAAGCCTGCTGTGCCTGCTTGCTGTGTTTTGGTGGGTATAATAAAGGATTTGTCCATCTTGTTAAAAACAGACATTCTCTATAAGAGCTACTTTAAGTTTAAAGGAGCGCATCATGGGTTTTAAAATGGGCATCGTTGGTTTGCCAAATGTCGGCAAATCAACATTATTCAACGCATTAACGAAGACAGCAGCAGCACAGGCGGCAAACTTTCCATTTTGCACAATTGAGCCGAATGTTGGCGAGGTAAATGTGCCAGATTCGCGCTTGGATAAATTGGCTGCAATCGCGCAATCTAAGTCAATCATCCCGGCACGCATGACTTTTGTGGATATTGCCGGCTTGGTGAAAGGCGCGTCGAAAGGCGAGGGGCTTGGGAACCAATTTTTAGCCAATATTCGTGAATGTGATGCGATTGCGCATGTTGTTCGATGTTTCGAAGATGGGGATGTGACCCATGTTGAAGGCCGTGTTGATCCTGTTGATGATGCGCAAGTTATTGAAACTGAGCTCATGCTGGCTGATCTTGAAAGCATTGAAAAGCGTCGTGCTAATCTTGTGCGTAAACTTAAAGGCAATGATAAAGAGGCAGCTGATCAAGATCGCCTGCTTGCTGCCGCACAAGAAGCGCTTGAAAATGATCGTCCTGCACGGACCGTTGAGGTGGATGCGGATGACATGAAGCAATGGAAAATGCTCCAGCTTCTTACTCAAAAGCCAATTCTCTATGTCTGCAATGTAGAAGAAGAAAATGCAGCGGTTGGCAATGCGCATTCTGAGGCTGTTGCACAAATGGCAGTAGAGCAGGGCGCTGGGACAGTTGTTATCTCTGCGAAAATTGAAGAAGAAATTTCTCAGCTCGAAGAAGATGAAGCGGAGATGTTTTTGGGTGAGATGAATCTTGAGGAAGCTGGTTTGGATCGCTTGATCCGCGCAGGCTATTCATTGCTCAATCTTGAGACATATTTCACAGTTGGACCAAAAGAAGCGCGCGCTTGGACTATCGCGCAAGGCACAAGTGCGCCGCAAGCAGCTGGTGTTATCCACGGTGATTTTGAGCGCGGATTTATTCGAGCCGAAACGATTGCCTATAATGATTATACGGAATGTGATGGCGAACAGGGAGCCAAAGAGGCTGGCAAAATGCGAGCGGAAGGCAAATCATATATCGTCAAAGATGGCGATGTGATGCATTTCTTGTTTAACACATAGAGATCACACCTCTCACCTTTGGACACATTTGTGAGAGGTATTGTTTTTTTACTTGTCTTGTTTTGTGGAATGATTATCTGGAATGGCTATGAAACAGATAATCATTCCTGCCTTTTCTCTTCTTGTCGTAACCAGCCCTGCCGCTGCTTTTAACCTTCTTGATGATGGCATTGTGAATGTCTCATTGCTAGAAGGCTGGGCGCAACATAATGGCCAGCATATGGCTGGAATTAAAGTCGAACTGGCTGAAGGATGGCATACTTATTGGCGTTCTCCTGGTGAGGCAGGCATACCTCCAAGGCTTTCTATTAATGCCTCTTCTAATATCGAGGCCATTAAGATCCATTGGCCCAAGCCTGAGGTCTATGATTCCAATGGCTTGAGATATGTTGGCTATGAAAATGAAGTCATATTTCCGCTTGAGTTGACGCCACAAGGCGAGGGGGATCTCTCTCTCGATGCGTTTCTGGATATTGGTGTGTGTGCTGAAATTTGTGTCCCATTTCGTGCGCATTTGATCTCGGAGATGGAACATAAGACAAAGCCAAATATTGAAATAAAATCATATTTAGCAAAGTCTTCGACATCCATAGAAGATGTGCATTGCGATATTACGCCGATTGCAGATGGGCTGACAGTTGCAGCGCAGTTCCCCGCGACGTCCTCTCATGATGTTGAGCATGCGGTATTGGAATATGCGGATAAATCCATCTGGATTTCGCAGTCCAATATCTCACACGATGGTCAGAATTTGATCGTTACAAGTGATTTTGTGCCTGAAAGCTTGCAACCCATCGCGCTGAGTCGCTCGGATATTACTGTCTCTCTCTTCAAGCGTGACGGTGTGTATGAAGCTCAAGGATGCCCAAGAGGATAGGCGATTAACGTGTTTCGATTAAGGGGCGCTTATTTTTAAGGTGGCGCCTGACGAGGCTTTTTCTTTGCTTTGGGTTTGGAATGTAGCGCGCATATTCAGGCTGGTATTCATAACTTAATATCTCGGGAAAGAGTGTGATGATCTCGTTGAAAGCGTCAGGGACATCGCTTTCAAGGCATTTTTCCCCGTATATAAGCTTTCAGTCCATGCGCCATTCGATTTTATGATTTCATGGCGATTAAATAAGATGTGATAATAGGTGCAGGAATTTTCAGGCTCAAGCGTTTGAATGCCTGGAAAACACTCAAGGTGACAAGCGGGAATGAGAACTTCATATTTTCTGAGAAATTTTTGAATCGATAATGACGCGGTGTTGCCGTGAAACAAGAAGATCTTTGTCTGGAATATTTGGGCCGAGAGAATTCGCTGATATTTTAATAGGTAATAGTTTTTTGTTTCCCTGCAGCTCCTCTTGGCTAATCCTCCGTGAGCCAATCCAGTTAACTTCTTGAAATCCGTGTTGCTGCGTTAGGATTTTATCTCCGATTTTTATGTCACTAATGAGTTTATACCCATTTTCCACTTCAATGCGGGTCTCTTCGCAAAAGCATGTGATGAAGCTTGAAATATCAATCGGCGCTTGCCCCAATGAGCCGGGGCCTTCTCGCGCGGATATGACTTCAAGCGACACACCAACCGGCGGCATGGTTCCAACGAAGGCTAAGCCTTCAACGGTTCCATAAGAGGGGGATGTTGTTGCAAAATTCATGCTGACAACTTGGTATGTGTCCCCCGTTGCATTATCTCGAAGGGTGAATTGATATTCTGCTTCTATCACGATGTTGTTTGAATATGATGTGCCATCAAAGGCTTGCGCTCCGTTGAGCACTTGGTTGCCATCGTTGTCATCCAGATTGGTGTCGTCATCTGTTATATTAATCGTGGTAAATGAGCTGTTGTTGATCGTTATAAATTCACCAAGAAGGTGCGACCCATCACCTTGGGTGATCCCATCTAGCACCACGCCATTTGTGATGGAAAGGCTGCTTTCTGGAAGGATCGCGATGGTATAATCGACCATAGTGTAACTTTGATAAGCCCCGAGAAACATTTCTATAGATTTTTGATTTTCGCTCAAAAAAGTAAATAAAATATGTTTTGGAGGCTTATTGGAGCATTATTATTGTCTCTTGATTGGGCTTCTGCCAGCCTCTGTTATTGAGAATACAGCCTCATCTTCGATGACAATGGCGCATAATTGGCGCCCATAACCAGCCCCAACATCAATATCAATGCGATTGCCAAAATCTGTCGGCTCTTTGAGCGCAGTATGCCCGTGGATCACTTTCCAAGGCAATGGGCCTTCGTAGTCATCCCAGCCTTGGCGGATCCAGATCAAATCATCTTCATCTTGATCTTCAAGTGCGATGTCTGGCCTGATCCCTGCATGAACAAATAAATAGCCTTGCCATTGATATGTGAGGGGCAAGTTTTCAAGAAACTCAAGATGGGTGTGTGGCACGATCTTACTTGCCTGCTCAAACGCTTTGTGCGTTTCTTCTTTACAGGCCTCAATGCCATATGATGCGAGTGTTGTCTGCCCGCCTAATGCGGGATCGAGCCAGCTCTTAGGGGTAGATGTTCTGGGGTCAAATGCGGTGCCATCCCGAACAAATCTTGTAAACATGCGGTCGTGATTGCCTCTGATCGCAATCCAAGGTGCGCTTGAGTTTATCCCATTCATTAAATATTCAATGACAGCTCGAGAATTTGGGCCGCGATCGGTATAGTCGCCTAAATGGACAATCTGAGCCTCATCATCGCCATGTTGCTTTTTATCTTGCTCAATCCAATCATGCACTTGTTTGAGCATGTCGAATTGGCCATGAATATCCCCAATTGCATATATTCGCATTATTACCTCAGCTTTTTTCCAAGGTGAGTTAGCGATATTTCGACAGAATATGCAAGCGGATGCAAAAGAAAAAGGCCCTCGAAAGGGCCTTTGTGAAAGTCTTAAATAAGGGGGCTTACGCTTTAAAATGCAGCGGGCGAACGTGGCCAAATAGGTTCGCTTCTTTTAGAGCTTTTACAGTGCCCTCTTTGATCGGTGTATCCAAACGCGTAATCGCGATTGCTTCCCCACCTTCTGTTTCGCGCCCTAGAGTGAAGTTTGCGATGTTTTCACCATGTTCAGCGAGAAGCGTACCGAGCTTGCCCACGATCCCTGGAATATCCTTGTTCGTTGTGTAAAGCATGTGCTCACCAACTTCCGCATCAATTGTGATACCTTTGATTTGGATGAAGCGAGGCTTGCCATCTGAGAATACAGTACCAGCGATTGTGCGATATTTTTCAACGGTTTGAATGTCGAGTTTGATATAGCCATCAAATACGCCTGCGGCGTCTTGAGTTGTTTTTGATAGCTTAATGCCGCGCTCTTTCGCAATGACGGGCGCAGAAACCATGTTCACATCCGGATTAACCGTTTGCATGATGCCAGCAATAACAGCGCACTCAAGTGCTTTGAGGTTGAGCTTTGAGGCGACACCATCAAATGTGATGTTGATCGTTTCAATGGCCTCATCTGTTACCTGACCAATGAAAGCCCCTAAGCTTTCAGCCAAGGCGACCCACGGCCCCATAACTTTCGCTTCTTCTGCCGTCATAGAAGGCATGTTGAGGGCGTTTTCTACCGCGCCATCAAGGAGATAGTTGGACATTTGTTCAGCCACTTGCAGCGCCACATTCTCTTGCGCTTCTGTTGTAGAGGCGCCGAGGTGCGGTGTGCAGACGACATTTGGAAGGCCGAAAAGTGGATTTTCTGTCGCAGGCTCTTGTGCAAAAACATCAAAAGCGGCGCCGGCAATATGGCCAGACTTCAGCAGATCAGCGAGAGCCTGCTCATCCACCAAACCACCACGCGCACAGTTGATAATGCGCACGCCCTTTTTGGTTTTAGCAAGATTTTCAGCGCCTAGAATGTTGCGCGTGCCGTCTGTAAGGGGCACGTGAAGTGTGATGAAATCAGCGCGCGCGAGAAGTGTGTCGAGATCTACTTTTTCAACACCAAGTTCCTGAGCACGGTCTTCTGAGAGGAATGGATCAAAAGCGACCACTTTCATCTTCAAGCCGACAGCGCGATTGCACACGATCCCACCAATGTTACCAGCGCCGAT
>CALLMA010000124.1 GCA_938008015.1 uncultured Celeribacter sp. | reverse complement strand
ATTTCAAGCGTCGGGTGACCTTGTGCATCTGTGCCTTTTTCGTAGCCGCGAATGTAACCTTCATCGAGAAGCACATCTAGCACCCATCCACGCAACTTAGAAGCTGGTGTTGATACTGTAGATTTGCCACGCAACTGAGAGTTACGGATACGAGTGAGCATATCGCCGATAGGATCGTTCATAATATTCCCTCCTTACCAGCTTGATTTCACAAGACCAGGAATCTGACCTTGAGAGCCAAGTTCCCGCAGCATGATACGAGAAACCTTCAACTTACGATAGTAAGCGTGAGGACGACCCGTTAGCTGACAACGGTTGTGTAGACGTGTTGCCGAGCTATTGCGCGGCAGGTTTGCTAGCTTCAAAGAAGCGCGAAAACGCTCTTCCATCGGCTTTTCTTGATCATAAATGATCTCTTTAAGAGCAGCGCGCTTAGCAGCATATTTTGCTACTAGTTTCTCGCGCTTATGCTCGCGTGCAACCATGGATTTCTTTGCCATGTTCCAAACTCCTCGCGCGATTAACTATTGAAAGGCATGTTGAAAAGCTTCAACATACTTTTAGCTTCAGCATCTGTTTTCGCATTCGTTGCGACAACAATGTCCATACCCCAAGTTTCATCAACTTTATCAAAGTCGATTTCTGGGAATACGATATGCTCTTTAAGACCCATAGCATAGTTGCCACGGCCATCAAAAGATTTGCCTGAAATGCCGCGGAAGTCGCGGATGCGAGGCATAGCAATCGTAATAAGACGATCGAGGAATTCGTACATGCGATCACCGCGAAGTGTCACTTTTGCACCGAGAGGCATATCTTCACGAACGCGGAAACCAGCGATTGATTTCTTTGCTTTCGTTGTCACAGCCTGTTGACCAGCAATTGCTGTTAGATCTGCAAGAGCGGACTTCGCTTTCTTAGAATCTTTAACAGCCTCTGCACCGCAACCGATGTTGAGTACGATTTTTTCAAGGCGCGGGATCTGCATGTCGTTTTTATAGCCGAACTCTTCTTTAAGAGCCGCACGAATGCTGTCTTTATATTGCGCCTTAAGACGTGGTGTATAATCTGCATTTGCCATTAGATCACGTCTCCTGTTGTCTTAGCGAAGCGCACTTTTTTGTCGCCATCCATACGGAAGCCAACACGTGTTGCTTTGCCATTTTTATCAACAATCGCAAGGTTTGAAAGATCGATCGCCATTTCAGTAGACTGACGTCCACCTTGCTGACCTTGTGAAGGCTTTACGTGGCGAACTGCAACATTCACACCCTCAACAATCGCTTTACCTTTAGTAGGGTTTACAGAAGTGATTTCACCCTGTTTGCCCTTATCCTTGCCAGCCAATACGACGACTTTATCGCCTTTTTTCAACTTAGCAGCCATTAGAGCACCTCCGGAGCAAGGGAAATGATCTTCATGAAGTTTTTAGCACGAAGCTCACGAACAACTGGTCCAAATATACGTGTACCTACTGGCTCATTGTTGTTGTTCAAAATTACAGCTGCGTTACCATCAAAGCGGATCGCTGTACCATCTTCGCGACGAACTTCTTTCGAAGTACGTACGACGACAGCCTTACGAACATCACCTTTTTTCACGCGGCCACGTGGAATTGCTTCTTTGACTGACACCACAATGATGTCACCCACGGAAGCGTAACGGCGGTGTGAACCACCGAGAACCTTGATGCACTGAACACGGCGAGCGCCTGAGTTGTCAGCGACATCCAGATTTGTCTGCATCTGGATCATTTGGTTTCTCCCGACCTTTGGGGGTGAGCTGCAGCGCCCAAATCCCCAGGGTTTCGTTTAGCTGGGAGGAAGCTGTTTAATCAGATTAAACGAGCACTTCCCAACGCTTGGTTTTCGACTTTGGTGCACATTCCTGGATACGGACTGAATCACCAACGTTGAATTGGTTGTTCTCATCGTGAGCCCGGTACTTCTTGGACTTACGGATGGTCTTTTTCAAAACTGGGTGCTTAAAGCGACGCTCTACAGACACCGTTACAGTTTGTTCGTTTTGGTCCGAGGTGACAACACCTTGAAGGATACGCTTTGGCATAGATCTCGCTCCTAATTACTCAGCTGACGCTGCTTTTTCGTTCAAAATAGTCTTCACAAGCGCTGAAGCGCGGCGTGATTTTCTAATTTGAGCTGTGTTTTCGAGCTGACCCGTTGCTTGCTGAAAGCGCAAGTTAAAGGATTCTTTTTTCAAATTCGCAAGCTCAGTCTTGAGCTCATCTGGCGTCTTGCCACGAAGTTCTTGGGCGTTCATACTCGCCTCTCCTTAGTTCCTAGTTTGCACTGGAAGGCGCCCTTGTGGGGGTAACCTTTACGACCAGTGGGTTATGTTTACTTACCCGAATCTCAATTAAAGACCAGACAAGATGTGCTTCTATAGGCAGATTTCATCCTGATAGCAAGCTTTAGAATTCGCTTTTCTGCGATAAGATTCACATCCACCATTCCCTGCCTTGAACATAGCACCGCCATCTCTTTATAAAACCAGCTTTGTAGTTTAAATATCCGCCGTGCCAAAAGACTCAAGAAGCGTTATCTCTCACTTCTCTTGGCCATGGCGCACCCCCTCTCCCCTCCGATTGCTCGCCTACTCGCAAACAAAGAAGACACCAAAAGCACTCATACTCTTACTCTACACGCACCTAATACGAACCCACTGCAGTCCGGCGCGTTTAGCACTGGACACCATTATCAGCTTTGGATAGCGTGAAAAACATACATGCCACCGATTTTCAGTGGCTCATTTTATATCGCAGTTCCTTCATGATCCAAATACCTAAAATCCTAGGCCACATATGGGTAGGGCATCTTCCTGCTCCAACCGAATGGCTTGATACGTGGAAAAAATTTCATCCCGAATGGGAATATCGCCTCTACGACAATGAGTTTTTATTCTCCAGAAGATGGCGCAATCAAGACCTTATCAATGCATTCTACAACCGCAAAGAATATGCAGGTGTTTCAGACTTAATGCGTTATGAAATTCTCCACGAAATAGGCGGATTTATCCCAGAAGCAGATTCGATTTGTCAAAAAAATACGGATGAACTCTGGACTGAAGACGCGCTCTATAGCGTCTATGAAAATGAAGTGAACAAACCAGGCCTCATCTCGCCATTTTTAGCTTCAACGCCTAATCACAAATATTTAGACTACATTCAAAGACGCGTGAGACGGCGTAACCACGTCGATAAACTCGCGGCAGCATGGAAATCTGTGGGCAACCGCTTCCTCGCACATGCCCTTAAAAGCAGCCCGCCAGGTGAAGATCACAAGGTGATCATCTTCCCATCACATTACTTTATTCCACGCCATAAAAAGTTTGAACGTTACAGCGGCGACGGGCCAGTCTATTGCGATCAACTTTGGGGTTCAACGTTTGGCAACTATAAAGTGGATCCCACAGTCGATGTAAAAACCGTGCACACGGACCACATGAAGCGACTTGAAAAGAGGTTAGAAAAATAATCAAATTTGCGGTTTTCCGTATATTCAACAATATACATCAGCAAAAAAACTGCTAGGTTTTGATAAAAATAAAGTGGAAAACCATGCAAAATCAAAACTTAGATGCCTACTGGATGCCTTTCACGGCCAATCGTCAGTTTAAAAATAATCCCCGCATGCTGACCCGCGCTGAAGGGATGTATTATTACAGTGATAGTGGCGCCAAGATTCTCGACGGGACAGCAGGGCTTTGGTGCTGCAACGCAGGCCATGGCTATGATGAGATCACGCATGCGGTTACTCATCAACTCTCGACACTTGATTATGCCCCCTCGTTTCAATTGGGCCATCCAATCGCATTTGAATTTGCCGATAGATTAAAACAAATCACGCCGCCAGAATTTGATCATGTTTTCTTTACAGGATCAGGATCTGAATCCGTCGACACTGCTCTCAAAATTGCCCTCGCATACCACCGCGCTAGAGGTGATGCTGGGCGCACACGTTTAATTGGGCGCGAACGAGGGTATCACGGCGTTGGGTTTGGCGGCATATCTGTTGGTGGCATTGTCAACAACCGTCGCAATTTCGGCTCTCTTTTAACAGGCGTCGATCACCTGCCCCACACTCACAACCTCGATAAAAATGCTTACTCCAAAGGGCAGCCACATTGGGGCGGCCATCTCGCTGACGAATTAGAAAGCATCGTTGCACTCCATGGCGCCGAGACAATTGCGGCTGTCATTGTCGAGCCTGTGGCAGGCTCAACCGGCGTTTTAATTCCGCCAATAGGTTATTTACAGCGCTTACGCGAAATCTGCACCAAACATGGCATCTTATTGATCTTTGATGAGGTTATCACAGGATTTGGACGCTTAGGAACGCCCTTTGCAGTGGATTATTTTGGCGTCACTCCAGATCTTTTTACAACGGCAAAAGGCCTCACAAATGGCGTCATCCCTATGGGCGCGGTTTTTGTGCAAAACCATATCCATGACGCTTTCATGGGAGGCCCTGAAGAGGCGATTGAACTCTTCCATGGCTATACATATTCAGGCCACCCCGCCGCATGCGCAGCAGGGATCGCGACGCTGAATGTCTATGAAAAACACAGATTACTTCATAAAGGCCCTGAATTAGAGAAAACATGGGAGCAGCATATTCACGCACTCAAAGGCACCAAACATATCAAAGATATTCGCACGATAGGTTTGATTGCAGGCATAGAGCTTGATTCGCGCGACGGCAAAGTGGGAGCGCGCGCCTATGAAGTATTTGTGAAATGTTATGAAGCTGGCGTGTTGATCAGAGTAACCGGCGATATCATTGCCTTATCCCCCCCATTGATCATCAGTGAAGGTGAAATGAAAACTTTAGTCGACACGTTGCAAGACATTATTTCATCTACACCCTAGCAGCGCGAAGATCAGCGCCTCATAGCTTGGGCCCTGCAGAGGCTCAAGCTATCACAGTCCACACATCTCAAAAATTAACAGATAAGCTTTTGGCAATTGAGACCGCAGCGCGCGAATGAACGACAGGGCCCAATATTTCACGGGCGGCTATCAATTCGTAATCTGGGACAACAAGCATCTCCTTCCCAAGCTCAATCTCATCTCTGGTCGCTGAGATTTCGATAAGATCCGTGAAATACCCCCTCACCTCTTCAATCATTTTGCGTTCAACAAACATAGGTTCCGCCATGACATCTCGCGAAGCAAGTTCATCATCGATACAATGCGGTGCTATCCACAATAGGAACACTTTGCCTGAAATTTGTTCAGACAATGAAATCATATGCGCAACCCAGCACTCTTGCAGTTCTTGCTGTATCAGCTCAAATTTATGCTCGGATTCGTCTTTCAATGCGGCCAACATGTCCTTAATAAAGTCATATGCATGAGCATTAAACTTCGGAAAAAGACTTCTCAAAAGAGGTGTTGCCTCAAGGAAGCGATCATTACGCCTCGGATGTACTTTATAATAACGATTGCTAATTGAATGTGTGCTCGGCACTTGCAACACAGTCGCTTGAGCTTGCGAGCAAATATTCAAAACCGTCTGATCATTACTAAAAATATCCAATCCTGCATTCACACACCCCAGATTTACAGCAGAAACATTGAACCTTGAGCCGATAATATCAGCAAAAGGAACCTCTACGAATTTTCCATAAGTTTCCGTACCGCCCAAAAAGGCGATATAGTCATCTGACAAATCTTTTTTAGGCCCACGAAACAACAATTTCGACCCACCATACCTGCACGGACAATAATTTAACTGCCTATCCGCTTGGGAAACACACACCATAAAACCACTCCTCAAAACTTTGAAGGAGGATTCGCATACACTTCTTTAAAAAACTCTAACTTGATGTTTTTAATAAACAAAACGTAAAGTTAATTTAAAAGTTTATCAAAAATCGCGCGAAATACTTCGGCCGTTTTTTCACGATAAAATAGAGGCTAAAATTTCTGCGTTCGTATCGCTTGATAAATGACAGCCGTCGCAACATTCGCTAAATTTAAAGATCTCACAACTGGATTATACATCGGCAAATTAAACACACGCTCTTCTTTGCCTTCAAGTATAAATCCTGGCAAACCCTTAGATTCACAACCAAAAACGAGATATGCATCTTCAGGATACTGAGGCTCAAAAACGCTTTTCTCCCCATGCTCTTCAAAAAAGAAAAGCTTATCCTCTGCTGGCTGGCATGTTGTCGTAAAATCATCCCAGCTATCGTACTCAGTGAGATTCACATGCTTCCAATAATCAGTACCAGCGCGCTTCACAGATTTTTCATCGAGAGAAAACCCATAGGGTTTAATTAAAATTAATTCGAGATTTAAGGCAACACATGTGCGCCCGATTGCTCCGGTATTAAATGGAATTTCTGGTGTGACGAGTACGATTTTCATGCGACCCATCTATCTTTTGACTGTCATGAACTCAAGCCTTATTATCGCCACATAAAATGTAATGGCAGCACTGCTAAAATTACTCAACCTTTCAAAATTAAGGCATCAAATGTATATAGGCGAAAACAGTCTTATCGAAAATCTGCAAGTTTTTGCATGTATTCTCGCATTCCTAATCCTGTTCTTTGGATCAATTGCACAAAGAAACATTCTGACAAAGCAATATGTCAGCATGTCTATATTCCTCAGCATCATCCCATATTTAGGCGCAGCGAGGGAACTCAGCTTTGGCCGAACACTCGGACTTAGCGATGCCGCCACATCACATTCCAAAACAATATTAGCAATCATTTTATTACTGCTCCTCGCAGCATGCATCGCCCTTCTCATTTCGTCCATTTTTAATCGTAGTTTCCAATTTTCAATATTCTTCCAAGGATATAGATTTTTATTTCTATCCGTCTTTCTTATTGCCTTGGCTCAATGTTTTGAAAAAGGCCAATTCGGATTACCAGTAAACCAAACGATCGAAGAATTTTGTGAGCTTCTTGGCTACATCTCCCTTTGTGCCCTCGCAGCATCGCGATTTAAAAAGGCGATCATTTAATCCAAGCCAACTCAACGCATCGCTGAATTCAAATCGTTTAAAACTTTGCATGTGCCTGCAACAATTGGCTCATGCACACCACTTAATATTTCGTTTCGATCGAATTTATCAGGATGGGCGCGCATCATTTCTTGGACAGCTGGCCCAAAAATTTTACGCAGCTCTGTGCCAATATTGAACTTACAGATATTTGACGTCTTAGAAAGTCTATTGCGCTGTGCGGATGGCACCCCAGACCCTCCGTGAATAACGAGCGGCACATCGCTCAACGCTTCAATCTCACGAATGCGCTTTTCGTCTAATCCTTGCTCATCATGGGTGAGTTGCAAATGCGTATTGCCAACTGAAACCGCCATCGCATCGACAGCTGTTTCAAGGGCGAATTGCCGCGCTTCCTCTGGAATGGTGCCCGAAGATTGCGCCCCATGCGCATATCCCACAAATCCAATTTCTCCCTCACAAGACACACCCGCCCTATGCGCCATTTCAACAACGGCCGCCGTTTTCTCAATATTCTCAGACAGTGGCAACCTTGATCCATCAAACATCACGGAACTAAACCCACAATCAATTGCTTGCGCACATTCTTCATGCGACATCCCATGATCTAAATGGACAACAATGGGCACAGAGGCCTGCTCAGCTAAATGGCAGAGCATTTTTCCAAGGATCGGCAAAGGCGTATGTGCGCGGCAGCCAGGGCCGGCTTGCAAAATAATTGGGGCTTGGCACATTTCAGCGGCTTCAACATAAGCGCGCATATCTTCCCACCCTAATGTCACCAACCCCGCAACAGCATAGCCCTTGTGAAAAGCGGGCTGAATCACATCATTTAAAGTTACTAAAGTCATTTGAATTTCGCCACCATATCCATAATTCCAGGGATCGTATGAAGCTGTTCTTCATGCGTCGGCTGAAAATATTGTTTCAAAGAGCGCTGAGATAATCCGCCCAAAATTGTGAAATAATACATTTCATACCCCGGCAAGGCGACACAGGGGTGATACCCTTTATCTATCAAGACTGTAGAGCCATCAACGATATGGAAGGCCTCGCCAGGCTCATTGTCGACACGCTGCAGCATTTGCAGGCCCGACCCATATGAAGGCTTAAAGCGAAAATTATATGTCTCATCATGGCGCGTTTCGATCGGCAAGCGATCCGTGTCATGCTTATGACTAGGGAAGCCAGACCAGCCCCCTTGCCCCACTGTAAATAATTCGCTTACCAGCAAACGACCGACCTTGTCGTGATGGTTCGCGCCTAAAATATGCTTAATCTTGCGGTGAGTTTTTGTCTCATCTGAGCCATATTGAACCACATCGATCGCTTCACTGCGCACATCAAAAGGCTCTAACACCTTATCATATTTCGCCCCAGCAACAAAAATTTCTGCTTGCTCAGATACACACACAATATGAGCCGTCGCACCAACAGGCACATAGACCCCCTCAGGCTCACCATCCCAAACATCTGCCCCACGATGACCAAGATGATCAAATCGCGCGCCTTCAACATCCAATGTAATTTGGCCTATTGCAGGCACAATGCATGTTTCATACCCGCCAACTTGGCTGGTGTAGCTTTCGCCTTTTTTAAGTTTTACGATGTTAAAATATGTAAGAGGCACACAGTCATCATCCACATCCACAATCGGGATATTCTTATTGTCATAGGGTGCTATATGCATATTCACCTCCTCCAAAATCGCATTCAAATCTGCTAAAAATGCCTTCAAACATGGCTTGCCCCTTCATGTGTGAGAAGGAATTCACCCAACTCCGCTTTGCTCGCCATAGCGACAGAACAGCCTGCTTTAGACACTGTTATCGACGCATAAGCCGATCCCCTAAGGACAGCTTGCTTAAAATCAAAACCATCTGAAAGACTGGCCATAAGCCCCGCCATAAAGCTATCACCTGCGCCCACAGGTTTGAGCGCATCGACTTTATAAATACCCGTACGAATTTCTTCGCCATAGCACATGCTCACAGCGCCCAAAGGACCCATTTTATAAATACAAATCCGTTTTTGCCCCGCAGATAAATCGCAGGCTTTTTGATAACCCGCATCATAATCGCCAGCCATAAATCCGAATTCCTCATCATTTCCAATGATCATGTCACTCGCCTCACCCGCTGCAGATAAGACATCAGAAGCCTCCTGCGCAGAGGTCCATGAGTACGGACGATAATCAATATCAAAGATAATCGGCACACCAGCCTGACGTGCTTTCTCAAACGCATAAAATGCAGCAGACCTAGACGGCTCGGCGGCGAATACAGTCCCCGTTGTGATAAGAGCGGAAAAATTCGAGAAATCAATCGCATCAATATCCGAGTTATTCATCGTAAAATCGGCAGCGCCATTGCGGTAAATCACATTTTGGAAGTTTTCATTCCGCGTCTCATATATCGCGAGCGAGGTTCGCAATTCGCCACCTTCAGTGCGAATATAATCGGTATCCACGCCATATTGAGCCAACCCTTTGAGGCAAAACCGCCCAATCGCATCATCTGATACGACCGTCACCAAAGAAGCCCGAACGCCGAGTTTGCATAGACCAACGGCAATATTAGCCGATGATCCGCCTATAGCGGAGTGAAATGCACCGCCCTCTTCAAGGGTCCTGCCATGCTCGGCGGCGTACATATCCATCCCAACACGCCCAAGCACCAAATAATTTTTCCCCTTTAGCTTCTCTAGCACAATTCTTTCTCCCTATCCTTGGCTAGCGTCAAATTTCTTGCGCTCTTATGATTCTCAAGATACACATTTTGCAACCGGTTGCAAACTCGCGCTATTTAAAGCTCACAAGCGCGGCACATGCACCATGTCAAAGGGAGGGAATTTAATGACAGAAATCGGCATTGGCATCATCGGCGGAGGCTATATGGGCAAAGCGCATTCTGTGGCCATGTCTGCCGTTGGTGCGATTTTTAATACAAAGCTGCGTCCCCGCCTTGAAATGATTTGCGCCTCTTCAGATGAAAGTGCTCAAAAGTATCAACATGCCTATGGATTCAAAAGATCCACGTCGGATTGGAGAACACTCGTCGAAGACCCTCACATCGAAGCCATTGTGATTGCTGCACCTCAAAGCATGCATTGCCAAATCGCCTTGCGCGCCTTTGAACTTGGCAAACCTGTTTTTTGCGAAAAACCCCTCGGGAAAGATACAGAAGATAGCCGCGCCATGACCAAAGCGGCCAAAGAAAGTGGCGTCGTGAATATGGTTGGCTTCAACTACATTCGCACCCCTGCCACCCAATACGCCAGACAACTCATTCAAGAAGGTGTTATTGGCGACATCACATGGTTTCGCGGTGAGCATACTGAAGATTTTTACGCAGATCCCGACATTCCGGCAACATGGCGCGCTCATGGCGATGAAAATGGGACAATGGGCGACCTTGCCCCCCATATGGTTAATGGCGCGCTGACATTGATTGGCCCCATAGAACGCCTCATTGCTGAAATTGATACTGTCCATACATCTCGCCCGGGCGGAAGTGTGAGCAATGATGATCACGGGCAAATGATGGTCCGCTTTCAAAATGGCGTGATGGGGCAACTGTATTTTTCACGCGTTTCGACCGGTCGAAAAATGGGCTATATTTACGAAATCTCAGGCACAAAAGGCGCGCTGCGCTTTGATGGTGAAAACCAAAATGCAATTTGGCTCTATAAAATGGAAGGCCCAGAACATGAGCGCGGATTTAAAAAAATCCTAACTGGCCCGGCCCACCCTGATTACCTTCCTTTCTGCCAAGGCCCAGGCCATGGCACGGGGTATCAGGATCAAATCATCATTGAAGCCAAAGATTTTCTGGAAGCCATCGCACAGGGCAAGCCGAAATGGCCGACCTTTGAAGATGGGCTTGAGGTCAATCAAGTTATCAGCGCCGCTCGGGCGTCGAGCAAAAACAAACAATGGGAAGACGTGTCGAATTATTGAAGCATAATGATATTTCAAATGAGAGACGAAAAGCTGGGGGAATTATAGATGGGAAAATTACGTTGGGGTATGGTTGGCGGTGGAGAAGGCAGTCAAATTGGCCCAGCTCACCGTTTGGGTGCTGGATTAGATGGTGAATTTGAATTTCTTGCAGGGGCATTAGATCACAGAGCTGAAGAAGGGCGCCTTTATGCTCAAAGCTTAGGTATAGACGCCACGCGCGCTTATGGGAGCTGGCAAGAGATGCTCGCTGGCGAAAGATCGCGCCCTGACCGCATTGATCTCGTCACAATCGCAACACCCAATGCAACCCACTTCACCATCACCAAAGAATTTTTAAAAGCAGGCTTTAATGTCCTATGCGAAAAACCAATGACGATGACGGTGGAAGAAGCGGAAGAAATTGTCGCTATCGCAAGAGAATCTGGCAAGATTTGCGCTGTCAATTACGGCTATACGGGATATTCATTGGTACGCCATATGAAGGCGATGGTCGCGCGGGGTGATTTGGGAAAAATTCGCCTTGTCAAATCTGAATTCGCTCATGGCCATCACGCAGATGCGGCGGATGCTGACAATCCTCGTGTGCGCTGGCGCTACGATCCTGCGCAAGCTGGTGTTTCCGCACAATTCGCAGATTGCGGCATCCATGCGCTGCATATGGCAAGTTTCGTCATCGGCCAAGAAGTGCACTCGCTGAGTGCAGACACAGTGAGCTGTATTTCTTCTCGCGAATTGGAAGATGACGCCATGGTCAATCTACGTTTCGACGGCGGAGCAGTTGGACGCCTATGGACATCCTCCATCGCACTGGGGCGTCAACACGGGCTTACACTGCAAGTCTTCGGTGAAAAGGGCGGCTTAAGCTGGTCACAAGAGCACCCCAACCAACTATACTGGCACCCCTTAAATGGGCGCACTCAAATCATTGAACGCGGCGAAGCAAATTTAAGCCCTGAGGCAGATCGCACGACACGCGTCACCATCGGCCATGCGGAAGGAATGCCGCTGGCCTTTGCAAATATCT
Organism: uncultured Celeribacter sp.; assembly: GCA_938008015.1. Taxonomy (GTDB): domain Bacteria; phylum Pseudomonadota; class Alphaproteobacteria; order Rhodobacterales; family Rhodobacteraceae; genus Celeribacter. Next base: position 2,176 of record CALLMA010000124.1, on the reverse strand, counting down.
ACAGCGACCTTGCTGAGGCAATACGCGCACAAAAAGAAAACCGCGCGCCCGATCCATCCGCAAATCTTTATCCAAGAGCAGAAGATGGGCTGCGTTCTATGGTTGCCGTTTTTTCTGTCGCAGAAAGCGGCAAAGCCGGTGGAAAATGGGTCAATGCCTCTCCGAAAGCTTTGCCTTAAGCTATTGGTTTTTCAACGTTCCGCGCGCCACAAGATGACACTTAAATACTTTTTTGATTTCTTGTGGCGCTTGGCCCAAGACCAGCTGCTCCATCAAGGCAAGGCTCTCATTGACAATATCATCGATTGGTTGGGCCAATGTTGTCAGATTGATATTATTCCAACCCGCCATTTCCATATCATTCAAGCCTAAAAGCCCAATATCATTGGGAATATTCAGCCCTCGATCTTGAACAGCTGATGCCGCGCCAATGGCTAAGACGTCGTCGCCACAAAAATAAGCTTCTGCCTGCTTGCCATTCAATTCGCCTTGCATCGAAAGGCGGCCGGATTGAAAGGAATAGTCTTGCGCAAAACTATAGCGAAATTTCACAAGCGGCTCATGCTCTAACACGTCCTTGAACCCCAAAAGGCGATCTTGAGTTGAACTCGCCTTTTCTGGCCCCCCTAAAAATCCGATATCTTTATAGCCACACTCAAGAAGGACGCGCGCCGCCAAGCGCCCGCTTTCCACATTATCCACGCTTACAAAAGGCACATCGCCATGATTTAAATGCCCGCCAAACGCATGGACAATCGGAATGCCTGCCGCCGAGAAGGCTTTGGCAAAACAAGGAGATAATGTAGAAGATGCCACAATAACACCATCCACAGAATATTGCTTAAGCATGGCGACAGCATGATCTGGCTCATCCTCTTCGCTCAAATTGAGCAATAAAGGCCGCAATCCTTTTAATTGCAAGCCGCGCGTGAAGAGATCAAAAACTTGCAAAAACATCGGATTTCGGAAGTTGTTGGAAATCAAACCAATAAGTTTCGTGCGCCCTGTTGTAAGAGATGAAGCGAGTGCATTGGGTTGGTACCCCAATTCTTTTGCGGCCAGCTCTACTTTTTCTCGCATCTTCAGCGAGACGGATGCCCCATCCGTAAAGCACCGCGACACCGCAGAACGCGAGACACCAGCAAGTATTGCAACATCTTTCATTGTAGCTGCCAAGTCTCTATCCCTTCATCGCCAGTCATTGAAAATAGGCTATTTCACCACACAAAATATTTAATTCAGATTTTCGCGGTACATATTATGACGCCTCAAGATCACTCTGTGAAATCGCATATATATGGGAGCTTCCCAATTGCGCGGCAGCGGCCAATCCAGAATACTCGGGCAATAGATGCTCAATATAAAAACGAGCAAGCCGTTCATGCTTGCCATTTTTCTCTGCACATACCGCCTTCAAATGATAATGCGCGCCCAATACGCGTGCAAAGGCGCGCAAATAGCTACATGCCCCCGCAAAGCGGTCGTTCAATGGCAGGGCCAGTATATTTTCCGTTGTCTTCCTTAAGCTCTCGGAGGCATTCCAAACCGCTGTAGAAAGAATGGGGAATGTTTTCTGGATCTCTTCAGCATTTGCCACAATCTCATCTAAGATCGAGAAGGCCACCGCCCCCTTATCGGCCAGCTTACGGCCAACCAGATCCATGGCCTGTATGCCATTGGTCCCCTCATAAATTGACGTAATGCGCGCATCTCTTGCAAGCTGTGCGACACCCGTCTCTTCAATATATCCCATACCACCATGGACTTGCAGCCCCATCTGAGCAACTTCATGCCCAATATCTGTTGCAAATGCTTTTGCGATGGGGGTTAAAAATGCACCTTTCATTGCCTCTTCGGGAGATTCATTTCCTAAATCCAAAGCCGTCGCGCAGGCAAATGTTATCGCGCGCGCCGCAAATGTATCTGCGCGCATCGTTGCGAGCATGCGCCGCACATCGGCATGATCAATAATTGTTCCATTTTCACGACCAATAGGTGAGGCGCCTTGCACGCGTTCATTTGCATAAACGAGCGCTTTTTGGGTCGCAATTTCAGCCATCCCGACGCCTTGCGCGGCAACACCGAGCCGTGCATTATTCATCATCGTGAACATGCATTTCATGCCGGCATGTTCTTCCCCGATCAGCCAGCCCCTTGCCCCATCATAGCTCATCAC
>CALLMA010000123.1 GCA_938008015.1 uncultured Celeribacter sp. | reverse complement strand
ATGTGGCTCATTCGCGCCGATGGATCGGCATCGCGGTAAGCTTGAAGTTGCTCGAAGCTGTCAATGCCAACGCATAGTTTTACAAGATTGATATGGTCGGTCATTCTTATCTACTTTTTATATGTTAAATGGCGCGTCATGGTAGCCAACGCCGGCGAGGTAGAGCCCATGTGGGGGAGACACTGGGCCGCAAGCTGCGCGGTCCTTGGCTTCAAGCGCATCACTGACATCATCAGGCGACCAGCCACCAGCACCAACGCGCTCAAGCGTGCCAACGAAGCTGCGCACTTGATTATGCAAAAAAGAGCGCGCGCGTAGATGAAATCTATATTCTGCACCAAAGGGAATCTCATGGCGCTCAATGCGAAATTCATCCAGAGATTTTACGGGACTTAACGCTTGGCACATGGTTGAACGAAAGGTTGTAAAATCATGATGGCCCAAGAGGCGATTGGCGCCTTCTTGCATCGCGTCAACGTCTAATTCGTGATTGATTTGCCACGCAAGCCCTGCTTCATGCGCCAAGGGGGCGCGGCGAGAAATAAGGCGAAACAGATAGCGGCGCTCATGTGCGGAAAACCGAGCATGCCAATCAGTATCGACTTCTGCTGCTTGCAATATCGAAATTGGATTTGGCTTTAGGTGATGGTTCAAAGCTTCGGAAAGGCGGAAAGGATTCCAGTGTTTTTCCATGTCACAATGAGCCACTTGCCCCGTTGCATGAACGCCGGCATCGGTGCGCCCAGCGGCTCCGATCCCTTGGCAATTTGGTTCTAACTTGCGAAGAGCATCCTCGATACATCCTTGTACGGATTTATGCTCTTTTTGCCTTTGCCAACCAACAAAAGGCGCGCCGTGATATTCTATGAGAAGTGCATAACGAAACATGAGGTTCATTTAGCGTGCAAGGCCTTCAACGTCTAGTAGGCGATGGTCTTGAACGACCTAATTTTTTGTTCAATTGGATGTGATCTTTAAACGCGGCATGAAAAACATTATATATGTCGCATATTGATATCATGTATTAAGGAAAATCATTTGGTCATTTCAAACATAGCGCAAGATATTGTTGGTGGCGCTTTGCGGGGTGTTGGGTCTTTAAAGGACGGTGTCGAAGAAACGCTTTTTGAGCCTGTCATCCGCCTAGGTGTAACAGGATTATCGCGTTCAGGGAAAACTGTTTTTATTACCTCCCTCATTGCTAATCTTATGAACACAGGACGCATGCCACAATTTTTGCCATCGGGCCAAATTGAAGCGGCATATTTGCAACCACACCCAAATGATAAAATTCCGCGCTTCGATTTTGAAGCGCATTATGGGGCCATCACGGGGCCTAAGCCTCATTGGCCAGAAAGCACGCGTGCGGTTTCAGAGCTTCGGCTTTCCTTTCGAATGCGCCCGAGGGGGCTGTTGAAGAGTGTCAAATCTCCGCGCACAATTCATCTGGATATTATCGATTATCCGGGCGAATGGTTGCTTGATTTAGGGCTGTTAGATTTAAGCTATGAAGAGTGGTCGCAAAAAGCGCTTAAAAAGGCGCGTGAGCGAGGGTTGGCTGAAGATTTCATAAACCAATTGCAAAGCGCCAAGCCTGATGAAGCGTTTGATGAGGCCTCTGCGAGAGCGTTGGCCCAAAGTTTTACGGCCTATCTCAAGCGCTCTAATCAGGCAGGGCATAGTGATTGCTCGCCGGGGCGTTTCATTTTACCTGGTGATTTAGAAGGCTCGCCCATTTTGACATTTGCGCCCCTTGAAGGTGCTCAAAATATAAGAAAGAGCCTTTTTCGAGAGTTTAAGCGCCGATTTGAAGCTTATAAGCGTGAATTAGTGAAACCTTTCTTTCGAGATCACTTTGCGCGCATTGATCGACAAATCGTGCTGATTGATGCCTTGGGGGCGATGAGTAATGGGCCGCGCGCTGTTGAAGATTTACGCCATACAATGGAAGAAATTCTTTTGGCTTTTAAACCAGGGCATGTGGGAAAGTTTCTACAAATCCTTGGTTTGAAGCGCGTTGAGAAAATTCTTTTCGCGGCATCTAAGGTGGATCACTTACATCATTTAGAACATGATAAACTCAGCGCGATCATGCAGGCGTTGGTTCATGATGCAATGCGCCGCGCTCATTTTTCGGGCGCTCAAAGTGAGGCAATGGCCCTGGCTTCTCTCAGAACGACGGTTGAAACTGAGATTGAGCATGAGGGAGAGTGGCTCAAATGTGTTAAGGGTGCAACGCCCTCCGGTGCACAAGCGGCCTTTTACGCTGGTGAGTTGCCCGAGGATCCTTTGCATCTCTTGGGGCCGGCGAAAAAGGGGGAGTCTTCATGGGACGAGAACGCGTATCAGGCGATGCAGTTCCAGCCTGCAGAATTGACGTTGCAACCGAATGAAGGCCCGCCTCATATTCGATTGGATCGCGCCGCGCAGTTCTTGATTGGGGATAAATTATGAAAACGTCGCTCATTGATGAAAGCCAACCCAAAAACCAGTCAAAGAAAGAGCAAACCAAGCCATTCATTGTTGAATTAGGCGATGATGAAGGCAAGGCAGATCCGGCAGCCGCGGAAGAGATTTCTGATATAGGTGTTAAAAACGCTGCGATGGAAAGAATTTTGGCGCAGTCCGCGCGCCAGACGCCGGGGATCACTAAGTGGTTTTGGCGCATTTTCTTTGCATTATTTAGCTTTGTGATCAGCTTGAGCGCATTTGATTATCTCACGGGTTTGATGGCCCGTAATCAAATTTTGGGGGCAGTCGCCACGGGTTTAATGGTGGTTTTGGTGATCATCTTGGTGATTGTCGCAATGAAAGAATTTTCGTTTTTTATGCGCCTTCGCGCCGTTGATCAACTGCAAGATGAAGCCGAGCGCGCGCTCACAAGTCGTGATTTGGTGGCTGCTAAAGTCTTTAATGAGAAAATATGTCGCTTTTACCACAAGCGAGATGATCTTTCTTGGGGCATTGCGCGTTATAAAGAGCGCGAGGCGGAGGTGCTTGATGCTGATGCGCTGCTTTCCTTGGCACAAAAAGAAGTTATCGCGCCGCTCGATCGTCAAGCGCTTGATGTTGTTGAAAACACGTCTAAGCAGGTCGCTTTGGCAACCGCGCTGGTGCCTTTGGCCTTGGTCGATGTTATTGCAGCGCTGACGCTAAACTTGCGGATGATTAGGCAGATTGCTCATGTTTATGGGGGGCGCTCAGGTGTTTTGGGCTCAATAAAATTAAGCAAAGCCGTGTTTGCCCATCTTGTTGCGACGGGGGCGGTTTCTTTGGCGGATGATTTAGTCACCTCTTTCGCAGGCGGTGGTGTTTTGTCCAAACTTTCGCGCCGTTTTGGCGAGGGGGTTGTCAATGGCGCTTTGAGTGCGCGTGTCGGTGTGGCCGCGATGCAAGTTTGTCGCCCGATTGTATTTGATCCAGAAACGAGGCCTTCTGTCTCGAAGCTTATGAAAAGATCGATGGTTGGTATTTTCGGCAAAGAGAGCTGATACGCGAAGCCTAATTTTTGCTTTTGCACGTCATAGCACTTTACGATGCAAAAGAGCTCTCTTATAAGCGGGATATGTATTCTAAGGCGATAATAATCCGAATTATTTGCCCGACGCTCTGATAAGATTTATCACGAGCTGTCGGGACAAGGCGTATGTGGACTGCGCGCCGAATTTAATATCCATTCATCGCCCTAAAACTATGCCCTCAAGGATAAAGCTATCATGAGCTCCGAAACGACATCACCTGATTATAAAAATACTTTAAATCTACCTAAAACAGATTTTCCAATGCGCGCAGGCCTACCAAAGCGCGAGCCAAATTGGCTTGAGCGCTGGGAAGAAATTGGCGTTTATGAACGTTTGCGTGAAAAGAGCCAAAAAGAGGGCCGCAAGCCTTTTACGCTCCATGATGGCCCTCCTTATGCAAATGGTCATCTTCATATTGGTCATGCGCTCAATAAAACGATCAAAGATATTATCGTACGCTCACATCAAATGATGGGTTTTGATGCGCGCTATGTGCCGGGCTGGGATTGCCACGGTTTGCCAATTGAATGGAAAATCGAAGAGCAATACCGCAAGAAGGGCAAGAATAAAGATGATGTGCCTGTTATTGAATTTCGTCAAGAATGCCGCCGTTTTGCGGAAGGTTGGATCGATATTCAGCGCGAAGAATTTAAGCGCCTCGGTATCCAAGGCAATTGGCCTAATCCTTACATCACAATGGATTACCATGCAGAAGCTGTGATCGCTGAAGAATTCATGAAATTCTTGATGAATGGCACGCTGTATCAAGGCTCGAAGCCTGTGATGTGGTCGCCTGTCGAGAAAACAGCGCTTGCTGAGGCGGAAATTGAATATCATGATCATAAATCACACACGATTTGGATTGCCTTCTCAGCGCAATCAGGTGCTCAAGGTGATTTGGCTGATGCGCGTGTCGTGATTTGGACGACGACACCTTGGACAATTCCTTCCAACAAAGCTGTCGCATTTGGCAAAGATATTTCTTATGGGCTTTACCGCGTTGAGGCGACCGAAGAAGAAAGCTGGACAAATCCAGGTGATCTATATGTCTTCGCCGATACTTTGGCTGAAGAGTGCTTGAATAAATCGCGTGTCACAGAATTTAGCCGTGTGCGCGATGTTGCAACTTCTGAGTTTGATGATGTTATCTTAAAGCACCCCTTCAATGGTCTCGAAGGGGCGAATGGTTTTTGGGATTATGATGTGCCGATGATTGACGGTGATCATGTGACCGATGATGCTGGTACGGGGTTTGTCCATACGGCGCCATCACATGGTCAAGAAGATTACGAATGCTTCATGGCGCGCAATTGGATCGATCGTATGACGCATAATGTCGGCGAAGAATCTGAATTCCTTGATCATGTGCCTTTCTTTGCAGGGCTTCAAGTGATTGATCGTAAAGGCAAAGAAGGCAAAGCGAATACGGCGGTGATCGCAAAGCTCGTTGAGGCTGGCGGGATTATTGCACGTGGTCGTATCACGCACTCTTACCCTCATTCATGGCGCTCCAAAGCGCCTGTGATCTACCGCAATACGCCTCAGTGGTTTGCCGGTGTCGACCGCAAGCTTGAAGATGGCATGGGTCAATACGGGGATACAATTCGTGAGCG
>CALLMA010000122.1 GCA_938008015.1 uncultured Celeribacter sp. | reverse complement strand
ATTAGAAGGAGTGAAGGGGGCAATTTGTGCAATCGATTGCACTTGCTCTACCCAATGGCCATCCGATCCAAGGCGCGCCCAGCTTCCGCCTCCCATGGCCAAAATTGCAACTTTAGGCTCTACAATTTGTCGCCCCTCCGGCGTATCAAAGGTGTAATCTTCCCCAAATTCTACGAGCCGCCACTTTGTTTTGAGCACAACACCAAAGCTCTCAAGCCGAGACAACCAAGCGCGCAAAAGCTTTGACGCCTTCATTGCCTTTGGAAAAACCCTCCCACTTGATCCTGTGAATATCTCCTGCCCTAAACCCCGCACCCATTGCTGCACCTCAGAAGAACCAAACCCCTCCAATGCCCCGCAAAGAGAGGCATGCAGAGGGGCATATGCCTCTTTAAAAACATCATCAGGCTCAGCTTTTGTTATATTTAGGCCCGACTTGCCTGCCATCAAAAATTTGCGCGCAGGCGATGGCATAGCTTCAGTTATAACAACCGAGCATCCAGCCTGCGCTAACACCTCCGCAGCCATTAAACCCGCAGGCCCCGCGCCGACAACTAAAGCGTCTATTCTCTTATTTTTGAAACGTGTCACGATTTTCTCAAACCAATTTGACTTAGTATTTCGGGATCGCGCAATGAAATTTCTTTCCCCGCATATGGCTCAGCTTCTTTAGAACACATCCACAGCAAAGCCTTTGCAGGCCACTCTGGAGGGATGTGATCTTCCCAATTGAGCTGACTAACGCTGTTGATGCCAGATGCCTTGATGTCGCGTTGCATTTGCGTCGCAACAGTCCCTGGCGATAAGCCCATGGCACGAATGCCGTTTGATGCTTCTTCTAGGTGCAGCACATCCGTCAACATCTTGGCGGCGGCTTTCGAACTACAATAAGCCGCCCATCCTTCAACAGGCCTATGGGCCGCCCCCGAGGAAATTGTCAAAACAGTTCCCCCGCCACGCGCAATCATATCCGGCACAATCAATCGCATCGCGTTAAATACCGCCTTCACATTAATATCAATTAATTTTGAATAATCTTCTACTTTGAGCTCAACTAGGGCGCCAATTGGCTCGATAAGCGCAGCGTTATTGATCAAAATATCAATTTCACCGAACCGTTCTTTGGTTTTTATAATCGCTTGCTCTAAGGCACGGCGGTCCGAAACATCACAAGGCGCAGCAAAAGCATTATCGCCCAAATCAGCTGCGAGGCGCTCGAGAGGCTCGACAGAGCGCGCTACAAGTGCAACTTTTGCGCCTGCAGTCACAAACATTTGCGCGGCCGCCGCACCAATCCCTCTGCTCGCCCCCGTTAAAAATACTACTTTATTTTTGAGATAATGCATTACTTTTCCGCCTATAACTTACCTTATGAGATCAAAGATAGCCTATTTAGCCAAATCAATATAAGCTAAAATGCGTATTGCCGCTTAATTCGCAAAACTAGCTATTCCATGATCCACATAAATCATTTATCTGGGTACTTATACCTAATTAACCATAATATTTTGTAGACCTTAATGACAAACAGCAAGCCGAGTATGATTAAATATGTCTAATAAACGCAATGTAACTAAAGCCATTTTCCCAGTTGCAGGACTTGGAACGCGCTTTTTACCAGCCACTAAATCAATCCCGAAAGAGATCATGACTTTAGTGGATCGCCCGTTAATTCAATATGCAATTGATGAAGCCCGCGCCGCTGGCATTAAAGAATTTATCTTTGTTACATCAAGAGGCAAAGGCGCTTTGGAAGATTACTTCGATCATTCGCCAGTGCTCGAGCAAGAATTAGCCAGAAAAGGCAAAACAGCTCTTCTTGAAGACCTGGAAAACACGAATATGGACAGTGGGGCCATTGCTTACGTACGGCAATATAAAGCCTTGGGGCTTGGACATGCCGTTTGGTGCGCAAGGCGCCTTTTAGATCCAACTGAACCCTTCGCTGTTCTCTTACCTGATGATGTTATTGCAGCTGAGAAGCCCTGCCTCCAGCAAATGGTGGAAGCTTACTCCGAAACTGGTGGTTCCATGGTTGCCGCACTGGAAGTTCCCCAAGAAAAAGCTTCTTCTTACGGCGTCTTAGATATCAATGGCAATGTAAATGACACAACGGTGAGCGTGAAAGGCATGGTCGAAAAGCCAGAATCAGGCACGGAGCCTTCTAATCTCGCCGTGATTGGGCGCTATATTTTATCGCCCAACGTGATGCAAAACTTACATGCACTTAAGAAAGGTGCGGGTGGCGAAATTCAACTAACAGATGCGATTGCCGATGAAATTGCAGCCGATCGTGGCGTTTTTGGGTATAAATTCAAAGGCAAGCGATTTGATTGCGGCTCTAAAGCAGGATTTTTGCAAGCGACGATTGCCTTCGGTCTTTCAAGGCCTGATCTGCGTGATGAGCTTAGTGCTTATCTAAAGACGCTTCCAGCCTAAAACCTTATTGCTTTAAATCAACGTTGTGAAAGTTTGTTTTACGTTTTAACGTAAAACAAACTTTCAAATGACGTAAAGGTCTGGCAGCATTTGGCTTCGCTTTGGCAAAAATACAAATTACGACTTCGCAGACGTTACCTCATAGCGCGCGCTTTTTACGCGCGCTTTCATCTGAGCTGCATCAGCCTCAAAAATGACGGACTATCATCCAAAGATATCGCCTGCTTCGTATGTGGCAGAAATGAATATGAACGCCTACCCCATTTTCTAGCCCACCATCGGGCCATCGGCGTAAAACATTTCTATTTTATCGACAATGATAGCAACGATGGCACCACACAATACCTCAAAAAACAAAAAGACGTTTCATTATGGCATACCGCCCATAGCTATAAAAAAAGTCGCTTTGGTGTGGATTGGGTTCACTACCTTCTATCGAAATACGGCAACAATAAGTGGTGCCTCATCTTAGATGTAGATGAAATATTTGCCTATCCTTATATGAACACCCATGATCTTTATGACTTATGCCAACACCTAGAAACGCAAAAAAAACAGGCCTTTGGCACACTCCTGCTCGATCTTTATACTCAAGGCCCCCTCAACTCATACAGCTTCCAACATGGTGATGATCCGCTCGACACATTAAAGTATTTTGACAGCGCCCCCTATCGCGCCACGCGCCAAGAGCCTAAAAACAATCTTTGGGTTCAAGGCGGTGTTAGAGAAAGAGTGTTCTTTCCTACGACG
>CALLMA010000121.1 GCA_938008015.1 uncultured Celeribacter sp. | reverse complement strand
GAAACCAAAACGGATGTAATAATAAAAAGTGTATATCCCGCAGGGTCACCTTTGGCGATGATCCATTGTGCTAGAACGATCCCGATCATTTGCACCATCATATAGGCGGCTAAAAGCTTGCCTCTTTGATCATTGCTCGCGACATTATTGAGCCAGCTCTCTGTGGTGACATAGAGCCCTGAAAAGCAAAATCCTAAAATGATGCGTAGAAGGATCCAAAAGAATGGGTCCGTTATGACGGGAAATAAAATCAAAGCCGCTGATACAAATGAGCCTAGAGCCGCAAAAACCCGTACATGTCCAACGCGGCGGATTAAATAAGGCGCGAGCTGTGAACCCCCTAAAAAGCCTACAAAATAAGCCGACATGACAAAAGAGATCATCACAGCAGAAAAGCCTTCGAGCTCCCCTCGAAGACCTAGCAAAGTACCTTGCAACCCATTACCGACCATCATCAGAAGGAGGCCAATGAGAAGCGGTGATGTTGATTTTAATACCTGTCCCATGACGGCACGCTAATCAGATTCGCTTTGCGCTGTCACTGTAAAAAACAGTGCATGGAAATTTATTACAAATATTGTGAATAAGTGTCCACATAAGCCGATTATTCAGAGTGCTTTATAGCTCATTTGGTAATAGCAATGAGGCATCACCATAAGAGAAAAATCGATAGTCTTTTTCGATGGCATGGCTGTAAATGTCTTTGATACAATTTGAGCCCATCAGCGCGGAAACAAGCATCATTAATGTCGATTTAGGAAGGTGAAAATTGGTCATTAAAGCATCCGCGACATGAAATTCAAAACCGGGCGTTATAAATATATCAGTTTCTCCCATATAAGGCGCGATTTCTTTATGAGTTCTAGCGGCTGTCTCAATGAGCCTGAGGGCTGTTGTCCCAACAGGAATAACGCGCTTACCGCTTGCTTTTGTTTGTAATATTTCTTGTGCAGCTTGGGGTGTGACCTCGCCCCATTCGGCGTGCATCTTGTGATCTTTAATATCATCGACTTTAACGGGAAGGAATGTCCCTGCCCCGACATGAAGTGTGACAAATGTAAATTCTACGCCTTTATCTTTGAGCCGTTGCAGCAATTCATCGTCGAAATGCAAAGAGGCCGTTGGCGCTGCAACCGCCCCTTTGTGACGCGCCCAAACTGTTTGATAATCATTTTTATCTTGATCATCTGCTTTGCGTTTTGCTTCAATATATGGCGGCAAAGGCATGGCGCCAGCTTCATTGAGCGCTTTATCAAAATCCTCTCCCGAGAGATTAAACTGCAAAATGGCCTGCCCCTCAACTTTATCTAAAAGCTTGGCTGATAAAGTTGGAGAAAAGACGATAGTCTCATCAATATGTACTTTTTTAAGCGGCTTAATAAGGGCCTTCCAAGCGCCTGCTGGGTTTGCTTGAGGCTCTAAAAGAGTGACTTCGATTTTAGCTTCTTGATATCCTTGAGCGGTTTGTCGAGCGCGCTTGCCTGTGAGCCTGGCTGGCAAAACTTTTGTATCATTTAAAACAAGGCGATCACCAGGGTTTAAGAAATCTAAAAGATCAAAAACTTGTTTGTCGATGATGCGATTTGGCGTTGCAACCAAAAGTTTCGCAGCGCTTCTGGGAGTATGCGGACGCGTTGCAATAAGATTTTCTGGAAGTTCAAAATCAAAATCACTTAATTTCATGTCGCACACACTCATCTATCCATTTTTGTTGTTTAAACCCTATTCATTCATAATGCGTGCAAGTGCAATACAATGCATAATATTTGAAGAAATATTTTTTAATCTTTGGCCAAGTGCTATCATGCGTTGAAGTTCTATAAAGACAGCATGAATTGAGTTTTCTTGTGTCCAAAAGTTACATATAAGTAGAATATTATATAGCCAATTTAGGAATTATTATGCTTGAAATCAATGATAAAGCCCCTGCCTTTCAACTGCCCTATCAAGACAATAAATTCATGAGCGCTTCTGATTTGATGGGAAAAAAGACAGTGCTCTTTTTCTATCCCAAAGATAACACGCCAGGATGCACGACTGAGGCGAATGAATTTTCAGAGTTAGTAGATGATTTCGAACGCGCAGGCGCGCAAGTTGTTGGGATTTCAAAAGATACGTTGAAAAAGCATGAAAACTTCATAGAAAAATATGATTTGAAGCTGGCCTTATTATCAGATCACAATGGCACGATGTGTGAGGATTATGGCGTTTGGCAGGAAAAAAAGATGTACGGTAAAAGCTTTATGGGCATTGTGCGTACGACATTTATCATTGATGAAAGTGGCAATATTTCCCATGTTTGGCATAAGGTTAAACCTAAAGGTCATGCTCTTGAAGTTTTGGAAGTGTTGAAAAATGGAAAATAACCAACTGAGCCTCGCCCAAATGGCGGATACTGTTTTGAGAACGGCGGATGGGCATGAAAAAACGCGCATAAGCCGCGCCTTCGCAGCCTGCTGGCAGCAGGCACGCAAGAATGAAAAGCAAGGGCTGGTGAGAGGGATTGAAATTGGCAAAGCCTCTCCCCCCGCGCAGCCCGCAAGGCCTGCAGAACCTGCGTTGTTAGCGCCAAAAGATGTACCGCGCCGCAAACCGGGCACGGTTGAAGGAAGAATTGCTATTCTCCATGCCATTGCACATATTGAATTAAATGCGGTGGATTTACATTGGGATATTATCGCACGTTTTTCTCATTTGGATCTGCCGCTCGGCTTTTTTGATGATTGGGTGAAATCCGCAGATGAAGAGAGTAAGCACTTCAATTTATTGACAGACCGCTTGCACGATATGGGAAGCCATTACGGGGCGATGGCTGCTCATGATGGGATGTGGCGCGCAGCAGAAGATACGGCTGATGATATTATGGGGCGATTAGCTGTGGTTCCTATGGTGTTAGAAGCGCGAGGTTTAGATGTGACCCCTGCGATGATTAAAGTTTTTAAAAATGCAAAAGACCAAAAAACCATAGATGCGCTTGAAGTTATTTATGCTGAAGAGGTCTCGCATGTGGCCTATGGTGCGAAATGGTTTAATTTTCTATGTGGTCGTGATGGCATTGATCCAACAGAAGAATTCCATCGTTTGGTAAAGCATTATTTCCATGGAAAATTGCGCCCGCCCTTTAATGAAGAAAAGCGGGCAGAAGCAGGCATGGCGCCAGATTTTTATTGGCCTTTGGCTGATGAAATCCCTGCGGCTTGGTCATAGTTTTGCGACGGGGGAATATTCTTCTTGTTTGAAACTGAAGACCTTGCCTGCCTTTCCTTCTGGAAAGGTTTTAAATGTTATATAAAAACAGTTATTTGCAGTTCGTTCCTCACGATTTGGACGAAATCAGAACACTGCCTATAGAATATCATGGCTTAGAAAAGTGTTTTTCTGAGCTATGAATTTATGCCTTATCCGAATGGCTTTTATATAAGCGTTTGAAGCCACTGATTATAAACTGCAATTCATCTTGCTTTTCGACAAATGCCCCTTGTTGCTCTAAGGCATTTTTATATTTCTCATTGGAATATTCTTCTCCCAAAAGAACAACCTGTTGTCCCAGCCAATAAGCCTTTGTGCTCGCTAATTCAGCGCCAATTAAGACCCCATGCAATTGGCCAAGCCTCTGCTCTAAGGGGCGCTCACAATGCATGAGCTCAGATAATTTTCCAGCCAATAGATTGGGGCTCGAAACGATGGCTTGAAGTGTATCTTTGTAACTTTGAGCGCAATATTCTTTATTTTCAAAAAGCTCACTTAATGTGGATTTTTCGATCAATAATTTTGTGAGCTCACCACTCATAAAACTCCGAAAACTGACTATTTCTTCGGCACTTATGTGAACCCATTTACTATGAGCCCCAGTCATACATAAAATGCCATCAAATTTGGGATATGCTTCAAGATAACCCCAAATTTTCACCAAATCACCCGCCAAATAATCTTTCGGTGCGTCCTGCATGACATTTGGAAGGCATGCGATATTCATTTCGCCATTCGTTAGAGATATTGTTTGAAACGCAGAACTTCCTTCATAGGAAGTCGGCGTCTTTGATGTACTGGTTGAGGAGTTAAAGACATCCCCGGCAAATAGAACATCGATCTCACTATAAGTTTCTTTATATGCTGTAATTATTGATAGTAATTGCGATTTTAAATGTGAAGCTTGATGGCTCTCAATAGAATATGAGTTGTGAGCAATAACTTGATCTTTGCGATCGAAAACCCAAGATTTAAATCTATGCACATCTTGTAAAATAGCGATCCACGTCACATCCATGACCCAACTTCCTCATAGTTTCATTGCGATATTATTTATAGCTGACATCTGCGATATTTTTGCAGAAATCAACTCCCGATGAGCAATTTAATTCGTCCATTACAGAATGATTTCCACACATAGCCCACCTAATGTAGCGCTTTTTGATAACCTTAATGTCCCACCGTGGCGTCGGGCTGTGTCAAACGCGATTGCAAGACCCAAGCCCACACCAGATCCCCTGTCTTGATTGCGGGATTCATCTAATCTTACAAAAGGTTGCAGCGCTTTTTCGCGCAACTCCGGTGCAATCCCTGGGCCATTATCTTCAATCGAGATGACGACAGACTTTCCATATTGCTTCAATTGCACTTCAACGATATCGCCATAGCGCTTTGCGTTTGTGACAATATTTTCAACCATTCGTTCAATTGCTTGCGGCCTAAGATTTCTCACAAGAGATTTCTCTTTTGTCGTAAATCTAATATTCCCTTTATCGTTTAGGGGCAGTAGAATTTCTTCTAATAAATTGGAAATATTACATAATTCAGATTGTTCGAGATGTTCAGCGCGGGCAAAATCGAGAAAAGTATCGATCAGTTTTTCCATCTGGATAATATCATCTTGCATCGCTGCTATTTCGTCGTCTGCGGCACCATCCAGCATCGAAAGGCTGAGTTTCAAGCGCGTCAACGGGGTGCGCAAATCATGCGAGACACCAGAAAGCATTAATGTCCTTTGTTCAATTTGGCGCTCAATTTTAGAGCGCATTGATAAGAAAGCGGCTCCTGCTGCACGCACCTCAGTGGCCCCTTGAATGCGAAACGGAATGGCATCTCCGCGTCCAAATCGATCTGCGGCGGTGGCCAGTTTTTTAATGGGCTTGACTTGGTTACGCATATATAAAAAAGACACAAGCGTAATGATTGTCGACGTTAGAAGCGTCCAAACAAGTAATTGATGTGGGTTGCGTGCTGAGGTTCGGCTGCGCGGTGTGGTGATTGTTAAGTAACTTCCGGCTGTCAGTTCAAGCGTAAATGAAACTTCATTAGGATTTGAGCTTGTATCAATAGCGACAGCATTATCAAAATAATCAAAGAACTCCCTCGCCATAACTTTCCCTGAAATATCAAGGAGTGGAATTTGTATCGAGGGCTCATTATGTGATGTATGTTGAAAGCTTACAAAATCATAAATATCGTCTAGTCTCTCAAGGTGTTGTTTTTTTTGCGCATCATCTACTTCGTCAAATCCCGCGCAATAATTGCTTATTTCTTTATTAACCCCATCCATGAGCTGGGTGGTCACATCATCAAAATATCGTTGTGAAAAAGCGACAATCACAACCAACTGTAAGACAGCAATTGGAAGAAAGAGTATGAGCGCCGAACGCCCATAAAGCCCACGGGGCAAATATTGTTTTAACCATTTAAAAAACATAGAGTATTATTCACCATAACTTGAATTTGATAAATCAATTGAAAACATGATCCACTATTTAATGAATATCCTCAACAGGCATATCTTTTAATTCATTAATCTCTTTCAATATTATTATGACTGCAATAAATTTGCGAAGAGCGCCTAGGTGTGACACAAAGTTATAAAACGGGTTTAGCTAAGGCCACCAATGGATGGAAAATAAATGCATAACGCTTTAGATAATTTATTATTAGAAAAAGATTGGCTGCTCGCTGATGGCGCAACGGGGACAACCTTATTTAATATGGGGCTTGCTTCGGGAGATGCTCCTGAGCTTTGGAATGTTGAGAAAAAAGAGAGCATTCAAAAGTTATATGAGGGCTCAGTCAATGCGGGGTCTGATCTTTTCTTAACAAATTCTTTTGGTGGTACGGCCTCTCGTCTTAAATTGCATAATGCTCAATCTCGGGTGCATGAATTAAATAAAGCGGCGGCAGAAATTGGGCGCGAGGTGGCTGATAGACAATCGCGTGCCGTGATTGTGGCGGGCTCTATGGGGCCTACTGGGGATATTATGGAGCCTGTTGGCACATTGTCTCATTTAATGGCGGTTGAAATGTTCCATGAGCAAGCGGAAGGTCTCAAAGCAGGCGGCGCTGATGTTGCTTGGATTGAAACCATTTCTGCGCCTGAGGAATTGAAGGCCGCCGCAGAGGGTGCGGCATTGGCGGGCCTGCCATGGATGGGGACGATGAGCTTTGATACTGCCGGTCGGACGATGATGGGTGTCACATCGCATCAATTGGCACATTTGGTGGAACAATTACCAACGCCTCCCCTTGCCTATGGAGCGAATTGTGGAACAGGCGCCTCTGATCTCATTCGAACAATCTTGGGGTTTTCCGAAATTGGCCATAAGCGCCCTATAATCGCGAAAGGAAATGCTGGCATTCCTCGCTATCATGATGGGCATATCCATTATGACGGCACCCCTGATCTTATGGCAGATTATGCCATCCTAGCACGTAATTCAGGCGCTAAGATTATTGGGGGATGCTGCGGCACTCAGCCAGAACATTTAGTATCTATGCGTGAGGCGCTTGAAAAAAATCCGAAAGGTGAGCGCCCCTCTTTAGAGCATATTGTCAGCAAGCTGGGAGCGTTCTCTTCTCCATCAGATGGAACGGATGAAAAAGGCCCCAAAAAACGTGCTGCGAGAGGGCGGCGGCGCAGCTAAAGACATTTTTATCTATAGTTAAAATAGTGCCAGTTGATCGCCTATTCTTTGTGGGCGTTCAAATAAGTCGCATCTTAAATCTGGCAGCGTTTTACTCATTTTTGCGTGTCGCAATGATAGCTCGAAGCGGGCCTTTAGTAATTTCGCCCATTCGCCCTGCCCCTTAAATCTATGGCCAAATCGTGGATCGTAGATTTTGCCGCCATGCAGCTCTTCTAGCCGCTTAAGAATGCGTTTTGCGCGATCAGGTACATTTTCATGTAACCACGTCTCGAATAATTCGGACACCTCACCTGGCAAACGCAGAACCAGATAAGTTGCAGCCCTCGCGCCATGATTTGCACAAGCGCTCACAATGGCTTCTAATTCATGATCCGTCAAAGCTGGGATGACAGGCGCAATCATAGCTCGAACAGGAATGCCTTGCGCGCTTAAAGTGCTCATGATTTTTAACCGCCGAACGGGCGCAGGCGCTCTCGGTTCAAGTTGTCTGGATAACCGTGAGCCCAGCGTTGTCATCGATATGCCGACATGCACCAAGCCTTTTGCAGCCATGGGGGCAAGTAAATCGATATCTCTTTCTATTAAAGTTCCCCTCGTTGTGATCATGACTGGGTGGTTCCAGTCTGAGAGAACTTTTAGAATATCACGCATAATTTCATCGCGCCCTTCAATGGGCTGATATGGGTCTGTATTTGTGCCAATGGCGATCACTTTGGGTTGATACTGAGATGATGATAATTCCTTTTCTAAAATCTCAGCAGCATCTTTTTTACGGGTCAGCTTTGTTTCAAAATCCAAACCCGCTGAAAGCCCCAGATAAGAATGTGTAGGCCTTGCATAACAATAGACACACCCGTGCTCACACCCACGGTAAGGATTGATTGAGCGGTCGAAGGAAATATCAGGACTTTTGTTTTTTGTTATGATCTTTGTCGTACGCTCATCGACGGTTCGCGTTTGTAATACCTTAGTTTCTAACTCCGCATCCCAACCATCAAGAAAGGTCTCACGCGCAAAGCGCTCAAATCGGCCAGCTTGATTGCTCTGAGCCCCCCTTGCCTTGATCTGTATTCCTAAAGGCAGTGTCTTTTCAAATTGCGATTCTTTAAACATATCGGCATTGTGAACAAAAAAGGAACATTTGCCAATTAAAAAAATGTCTTTATTGATCAAAAAATATATGCGAATGAGTGACGCGGTAGTGAAAGGATATTTTATGTCAGAAGATGATCTTATATTAGCAGAGCTCAATGATAGCGAGCTTACAGAGCAAATGATGGATGATCTCTATGATGGCTTAAAAGATGAAATCGAAGAAGCTGTTCGCATTTTGCTTGAAAGAAATTGGACACCTTACGACATTCTAACCAAGTCTCTCGTGGCTGGCATGCAGATCGTTGGAGATGATTTTCGAGATGGCATTTTATTTGTTCCTGAGGTCCTTAGAGCTGCGCAAGCTATGAAGGGTGGTATGGCCATTTTGAAGCCTTTGTTGATTGAAACAGGCGCCCCTAAAATGGGAAAAATGGTTATCGGGACGGTAAAAGGCGACATCCATGATATTGGGAAAAACCTTGTTGCTATGATGATGGAAGGTGCCGGGTTTGAAATCATTGATCTGGGCATTAACACTGAGGCCGATGAATATATAGACACAGCCGAGCGCGAAGGCGCTGATATCATTGGCATGTCTGCCCTACTCACGACAACGATGCCCTATATGAAAACGGTCATCGAAAAGCTTAAAGAGCGCGATATTCGAGATAAGTATATTGTCCTTTGTGGGGGCGCGCCGCTTAATGAAGAATTTGGCAAAGCGATCGGTGCGGATGCGTACTGCGATGATGCAGCTATTGCTGTAGAAACCGCAAAAAAACTCGTCGCCGCACGACAAGAAAATGCATGATCAAAGTCGTCGCGTTACAGCAAAAAAGACTCTGATCATTGCCTGCGGTGCGCTCGCGCATGAAATACTGGCCATATTGAGAATAAATCATCTTTCTCATATGGCCCTAGAATGCTTGCCCGCAGAGCTTCATAATACACCGCAGAAAATACCTCAGGCGGTCAAAGAGAAGATCATCGAAGGCAAATCGCACTATGATACGATTTTAGTGGCCTATGGGGATTGTGGCACTGGCGGGAAGTTGAAAGAGATTTGTGATCAATTAGACGTTGATATGATCAATGCGCCGCATTGCTATGCTTTCTTTGAAGGCACTTCGAATTTCGAACAAAGAGATGAAATGCGTGCCTTTTATTTAACTGATTTTTTAGCCAAACATTTTTCAAACTTCGTCATAAAGCCCCTCGGGCTCGATCGTTATCCTGATTTGAAAGACGTATATTTCAGCGAATATAGAAAACTCATTTTCTTAGCTCAAACTAATGATGCTCATATCGATCAATTAGCCCAAAATGCGGCTGAATATCTTGGGCTAGAGTATGAACGCATGTACACGGGATATGGTGAGTTGCCGCAATTTATACAGCAGGGTTAATTTGCTAGATTTTGTGCAGATTCATGCAGCCGAGTGATCATAGCGCGAAGGCCATTTGATCTTTGCGATGATAAATGCTCATCTAAACCTAGGCGCGCGAGCTCTTCTTTTGCATTTACGTTTTTAACATCACTCAACGCAAGCCCATTATAAAGATCATATAAAACAGCGATGAGCCCTTGAACGATCATTGCGTCAGATGCGCCTTGAAATGTAAAACGCTCATTTTCAAGCTGGGGAACAAGCCATACTTGCGAGGCGCAGCCTTCCACCTTTAAAGTGGGTACTTTTAGCGCTTCATCCATAGCTGAAAAGGCTTTCCCCATTTCAATGACATGACGATAACGATCTTCCCAATCATCTAGAAACTCAAAAGTTTCAACAAGTTCTTCAAATGCAGGTGTCGCCATGAGACCGCTCCAGATAGATAGTTTGCAGCATGTGATTAATCTGTTTTTCTATTGAGGTCTAGTGAAGAGTGTTTAATATTGCGATATACTCAATCTTACTGAAGGGCTTTTCAAAAGAGGTTTTATTCGATACCTATAATATCAGTGCTTTTGGCTCAGCTAGAGAATGAAAATGATTAAAAAATCTACATTTATAATATTTGCCGCGATTGGGCTTGGTGCCTGTAGTTCATTTGGTGATGAAGGTGAAAATAGCACTTCATCTCCCGCTACATTGGCAACACTTGCGCCGGCGCGCGGCTATGTTGATTTTGTAGATACGAGATCTCTTGCGTCAAATTTGGTTGGTTTTAATTTATCGAGAACGCATTCTGGAGCAGTCTTAACTGCGACGACAATCTTCCCAAAGAATGATAATTTCGATGGCCAACTATTCCCGATCACTCAAGATGATAAATCCAAAATTATATTTGAATATCGGGTCAATGATCCTGCCCCTACATCATCTGCCCCAACAATCCAAAAAACAGTGGCATATACTCTTTCAAATTCTCAACTCAGAAACATAACAGAGATTGTCATTCGGACAGAGGATAAGAATTATTCACTGCCCCTTTAGCGCAACTTAAATCACAAGTGGTTATAAAACGATGGTAAAATTTGATAATACTTATAGCCAGTTGCCAGAGAATTTCTATTCACGCATCGCGCCAGATGAAGTAAGTGATCCAGAAATTTTAATATATAATAAAGAGTTGTCGAAAAAACTTAATGTAGAAAATTGGGCTGAAGATATTTTATCGGGCAACGTCTTGCCCGAAGGTGCGGACCCTATCGCGCAGGTCTATGCAGCTCATCAGTTTGGGAGCTGGGTTCCGCGACTTGGAGATGGGCGTGCCGTTTTATTGGGTGAGATTGAAACGGATTTAGGCCGCTTTGATATTCAGCTTAAGGGGGCTGGTAGGACGCCTTATTCACGAAATGGAGATGGCAAACTCTGGCTTGGCCCTGCTTTGCGTGAGTATCTTATCTCTGAATATATGCATCGTATCGGCATTCCCAGTACGCGCAGTCTTTCAGTTTGCCGTACAGGTGAGAAAGTACAACGCGAAAAGGCTTTCCCTGGAGCTATTTTGGCCCGTGTTGCCAGCTCCCATATTCGCTTTGGTACATTTGAGTATTTTACCTCGCAGCAAGATTACAAATCTTTGCGTCTGCTTGTCGATTATACAAGAGAAAGGCATTACAAAACTGCTCCAAATGGGATAATCGGTTTATATTCCGCAATGATCAAGCGCACTGCAAAATTGATAGCTCACTGGATGAGTGTCGGATTTATACATGGTGTCATGAACACTGATAACATGTCGATTGCAGGCGAAACGCTCGATTATGGTCCTTGCGCTTTTATGGATGAATACACTGCAAATGCCGTGTTTAGCTCCATAGATCATCAGGCCAGATATGCATATGGCAATCAAGCTCAGGTGGCGCATTGGAATTTAGCACAACTCGGCTCATGTTTTGTACCCTTGTTGGCTGAGGAAATCGGCGATGAAAAACTTGCCATAGAG
>CALLMA010000120.1 GCA_938008015.1 uncultured Celeribacter sp. | reverse complement strand
CCACGGCAAGATCAATGCGGAGATTTGCAGAAGGAATTGCAAGCCAATGGTTGCAATTGTGATATGGAAAAAACTTCCCAAACCATCTCCAAAGACGCAGTAGAACACAGCCCTTGGCCCACTTCGAAGCGCTTGTGCGGAGGCTAATGCAACGGAAGGCCCAGGCGTAGCGACAATCACGAAGGTCGCCAAGATGAACCCTATGAAAAGTGTTTCATTCATTTCACTCTAAACTCCTCAAACTATCCAAATGGTTACCATGGCTCTAAATAAAAAAGCCCCGCGGTAGAGCGAGGCTTTTGAAACTAATCTGTTAGGTCGCTTAGTAGTAATGACCGTGGCGGTAATCCCAGCTGATGAAATGCTCGCTCATAAGTTCCATGATCTCTGTGCAGGCAAGGCCTTTGCGGATAAGCACTGGAGAAGGAGTTACATCACGGTTGCCATTTTGAAGCGGCACAAGTTTGCCATCCGCATCAACACCAGAAACCATAACGCCTTGCTCATAGCGTGTTTTCTCGTCTTCATTTGGTTGGATTGAAGCAACGTAATCATTCGCTTCAACAACGATATCAACTTCATTTTCGATACGATCGCCAATGCCTTCAACAAGACCGCGGTTACCTTGGCCTGATGGGTTCGCAGAAGATGCGAATACGAGCTTGCCGTGGTTGTTCCAAAGCTCAGCAACTGTGTTCTCAGACGGTGTGCCGAATTTGATCACGAAACAGCTTGTTTCACGGCCATCCATCATCAACTCACGTGAGCCATCATTTGGAATATGCTTTTGAGCATCTTTTTTCCAAGGCAAGATACAGCCAAGAAGAATATCTTTATCCCAATGCGCTTGGTAAAACGCTTCAAACTCTTCGTTGAGTTCAGCAAGTTCACGGAGTTGCTCCATAGAACCACAAAGGACAACACCAGGTTTGTTGCGCTTACGGTTCTTTGCGTCAAACTTGCGCTCAAGACCCTTCGCATCCGTTGTCATCACAATATAGCCAACTTTTGTTGGGCTCACGATGCATCCGCCTTCGCCTTTAAGAACGTCTACAGCCTCAGTTTGAAGACCGCCGTTCCAACGTATGTGCTTATCAGTATTATTCGTCATTCTCAGTTACCTTAGTGAGGTTATCGCATATTTTCATGAAGCAGAAGAAAGCCAAGGAAACTCTTGCTTCGCTTTTCTTTCATATGCTTCAATATCATCCTGTTTTGCAAGGGTCAGACCGATATCATCTAGCCCTTTTAGCAAAGATTCTCGTTTAAATGGCTCAATTTCGAAAGAAATCTCTTCCCCTTCCGAGGTTGAAATCGAATTTGTTTCTAAATCTACGGAAATTACGGCGTTCGCGCCCTTTTGGGCTTCCGACATCAAAAGATCCACTTGCTCTTGCGGCAATGTGATCGGCAAAATGCCATTTTTGAAACAGTTGTTATAGAAAATATCGGCAAAGCTTGTGGATATAACACAGCGGATGCCAAAATCTTTTAGAGCCCAAGGCGCATGTTCTCGGCTTGAACCACAGCCAAAATTATCCCCCGCCACAATGATTTTAGCGTGCCGGTACGCAGGGCGGTTTAAAACAAAATCTTCAATTTCATTACCAGAAGAATCAAAACGCAATTCTTCGAACAAATGAACGCCCAAGCCAGAGCGCTTAATCGTTTTCAAATATTGTTTTGGCAAAATCATATCCGTATCAATATTCATGAGCGGCATTGGTGCAGCAACACCAGATATTTGCTTAAAAGCTTCCATGCGGACACCTCTATTCTTCCAAAACACGCCTCAAAACATTCACAATCACGTGTGAAGCGCATGTGAGGTTTGTTTCGTGAAAATCAAAAATATATAATTATGATATTATTTAACTCAAACCACAGTAAAAGCCAATGGTATAAGTCACCTTGCCAAGGGGGCCAAATATCGCAACGCTGGGCTCAACGAAGCTCATTGATTTAAAAATAAGATCAAATATATAAGACAGCATCATGACGCAGACACAAAATAAACCAACGCGAGTTGATCCGATCTGGACGCAAATTCTAAGCGAGGCGAAAAGTGCCATCAGCACTGAGCCCCTCTTAGCTGGCCCAATGCATGCCTGTGTTTTGCATCATGAGACCCTTGAAAGCGCCCTTGCTTTTCGCATAGCGCAAAAGCTTAGTTCACAAGAAATGCCGGAGCAGATCATCCGAGACATAGCTTCTGAAGCATACACAAAAGCACCAGAGCTAGGGCTGGCCTCGCGCGCCGATATTTCGGCCATCTATGATCGTGATCCCGCCTGCCATCGTTATCTGCAGGCGCTTTTGTATTTCAAAGGATTTCTTGCCGTCCAAGCGCACCGCGTGTCGCATTGGCTTTGGAACAACAAGCGTTATGATCTCGCATATTTCTTCCAAATGCGCATTTCAGAACAATTTACCATCGACATCCATCCAGCGTGTCAAATCGGCAAAGGCCTATTCTTAGATCACGCGCACAGCCTTGTTTTTGGTGAAACGGCTATTATTGGAGATAATGTTTCGATTTTGCACTCTGTTACGCTGGGTGGAACCGGCAAAGAAGATGAGGATCGTCACCCTAAAATCTCAGACGGTGTTTTAATTGGTGCGGGCGCTAAAGTCCTCGGCAATATCACCGTGGGGCATTGCTCACGGATTGCGGCGGGCTCTGTTGTGCTCACGGACATACCACCTTGCACAACTGTCGCAGGCGTGCCGGCAAGAATTGTGGGCGAGGCGGGATGCTCTGAACCTTCCATCTCGATGAACCAATTGGTCAGCACCAAGGCTTCAGATACGTCATCAATACCGTAATTAGCAAAAAACAGCTCACAATCAGTTGATTTATTGCAATCAATCTTGCTTATCGCTCAATCAATTCTATCTTAAGTTAAAGTACCAATAAAAACGCCGGCTTGGCGTTCTAATGTGTTTCGGAGGATGAGATACGAATGACAAATGCGATTGCGGTCCCAATAAAACGAATTCAAGATATAAAGTCTGTCACTATTGCATTCTTTGCATCACTGGCAATTCTAACACAAACCATCAACCTTGAAGCACATGGCGCGCAAAATAGCTTTGCTGACCTGATAGAAGAGGTTGGGCCTTCTGTTGTAAATATTACAACAAAAACAATCGTGGAGCGCCCGCAAGCAGGCCCATCCGCACCAAATTTCCCTAATTTGCCCCAAGGCACTCCTTTTGATGATTTCTTCCAAGATTTCTTCGAGCGCAATATGCCGAATATTCCGCAAAATGCGCCTCCACGCAGCTCTTCAGCTCTTGGCTCTGGATTTGTTATCTCTGAAGATGGCTATATCGTCACAAACAACCATGTGATCGAAGGGGCCAATGAGATCGAGGTCGAATTCTTAGAAGGCCAAAGGTTGCCTGCTGAAATCGTGGGCACAGATCCGAAAACTGATATTGCTGTCTTAAAGGTAGAAAGCGATGAGCCGCTTCCATATGTCGAATTTGGTGACAGCAGCAAAGCGCGCATGGGGGATTGGGTCGTTGCGATGGGCAATCCACTTGGCCAAGGCTTCTCAGCTTCCGCCGGCATTGTTTCGCAACGTGGGCGCGCCTTATCTGGGATTTATGATGACTTCATACAAACAGATGCCGCCATCAACCGTGGCAACTCAGGCGGCCCATTGTTCAACATGGACGGTGATGTGATTGGCGTCAACACTGCGATTCTGTCACCAACCGGCGGCTCAATTGGCATTGGCTTTTCAATGGCCTCCGATGTTGTGACGAAAGTCGTAGAACAGCTGGTTGAATTCGGCGAAACACGCCGCGGCTGGCTTGGCGTGCGCATTCAAGATGTCTCTGAAGATGTCGCAGAAGCGATGAATCTTCAATCTACATCTGGCGCACTTATAACAGACGTCCCAGAAGGCCCTGCAAAAGAGGCGGGCATTGAGGCTGGCGATATCATCTTAAGCTTTGATGGCGTTGACATCACAGATACAAATGAATTGGTCCGCACTGTTGGCGATGCACCGGTCGGAAAAGCTGTTCGTGTAACTGTATATAGAGACGGCGCAACGAAGACACTTCTTGTCACCTTAGGGCGCCGCGAATTAGCTGAAAACACAGCATTCAACCCTGAAAGCCCGCTTGAAGCGCCTGCCCCCGTTGAAAATGAAACAATCTATGGGATGCAGCTCCAGCCCATCACAGAAGAGCTTAAGCAGCAGTTTGTACTCCCTGAAAACTCTACAGGGCTCGTGATCACAGAAATCGACGGCTCTTCTGCTGCCTTTGAAAAAGGATTGCGGGTTGGCGATGTGATTGTGGAAGTTTCACAATCACCTGTTCAAAACGTTGCAAAACTCAAAGAACTTTTTGAATCTGCAAAAGCCGCAGACCGCCGTACAGCACTACTTTTGATCAAACGCGGTGAAGATTCTCGCTTCCTCGCTCTTGAGGTAAATCAAGAATAATACTTATAAAGCATCAAAATGCGGGGGGATAAAATGATATTACGCCCCGCATATCCTCAGCGGCACTCAAGATATCATAGCCAATATGCTCGCAGATATCGCCAATCTCCACCATTCCCTCCTATAATGCAGTTAAGCACTTCAAAGACGTGTCATGCCGCAAATCATTCATGTGATTGAAAAATCGCACTGCGGGCTTTATTGTGGCGCATAACGCCCGAAAAGGAACATATTATGACGGACAGCAAAGTAGAAAAATCAAAGAAGCCGACGCGGCAAAAAGTATATACTTTGCTCGTTCAAGTTGGGCGCAAAGAGGGCGATGGGTTGCCTAAGAAGGCAAGTGGTGGTGCGTTAATGATCTATGCGTCAGGTGTTGATGAAGCTGAGGCTGTTCGTGAAAGTGTCGCGATTCTTAAGCAAGCTGATCTCGCCCCTCTTGATGTAACCGGCTACGGCACGCTCGAAGAGCGCCTTGCGGCGGGTCATGATATTGACGCAGATGAGCGCGAGCTTATGCAGCGCGCATTAGATGAAAACTCTGTTGTCGTAGCGCAGATGACGCCCTTTTATGGCGACAACACTTTACACACCGATGGCGCGCTCCACTAAGTTTTTGCATAAAAGAGATATTCTATGACGATTGATCCAGTCCTGCTTACGCGCGATCTTATTCGCTGCAAATCTGTCACTCCCGCAGAAGGCGGAGCGCTTCAAATGCTTGAGAAGCTCCTCTCAGAGGCTGGCTTTGAAACGCAGCGCGTTGATCGGGGGGAGACTGCAAATCTATTTGCGCGCTGGGGCAAAAAGCAAGCCAAGCGCACGCTTGGATTTAATGGTCATACAGATGTTGTACCTGTTGGCGATGAGGCTGCTTGGTCTAAAGATCCATTCGGCGGGGAAATTGAAAACGGCATTTTATGGGGCCGTGGCGCAACGGATATGAAATCAGGCGTGGCCGCATTTGTGGCGGCAGCCATCGATTACGCAAAATCTCGCACTGCCGAGGAAGACGCCATCATCATCACTTTAACAGGCGATGAAGAGGGCCCTGCCACAGACGGCACTATCGCCCTTCTTGAATTTATGGACCAACACGGCGAACAAATGAGCGATTGTTTGGTGGGAGAACCGACTTGCCCGAATGAGTTTGGAGATATGATGAAGATCGGGCGCCGCGGGTCTATTACGGCAGAATTCACCGTCTTCGGGGTTCAAGGCCATGTCGCCTATCCGCATCTGAGCAAAAACCCAATTCCAGCGCTTGCCTGCCTCGTGCAGACACTTTCAGCGCATAAGTTGGACGATGGTTCCAGCCATTTTGACCCCTCTTCTCTTGAGGTCACCACATTTGACACAGGCAACCCTGCGACAAACATCGTGCCCGCTAAATGCAGCGCAACTTTGAATATTCGCTTTAATGATTTACATTCTGGTCAGTCTATTGCGTCGTTTTTACAAACAACAGCAGATAAAATTGCGGCAGATCACGGCGTTGCAATTGAGATGAACCACTCTATTTCAGGCGAAAGTTTTGTGACTGAGCCCGGCCCCTTTGTAGAATTGGTTGCAAAATCTGTCGCGCATATTTCAGGTCTCACGCCGCAACTTTCCACCAGCGGCGGCACATCTGATGCGAGATTTATGACACATCACTGCCCTGTTGTTGAGTTTGGCCTAGTCGGCAAAACAATGCACAAAGTGGATGAACGCATTGAAATCAAACAAATAGAAGATTTGAAATCCGTCTATAGCAATGTGATTGAAAAGTATTTCGCCTAAATGGTTTATCCTTCTCTCAAAATCATCCAAACTTGCGATCTAAAGGCCTGCCATGATTTGCGGATGCGGGTATTTGTCGATGAACAAAATGTCCCTGTGGCAGAAGAAATCGATGACTTGGATGATGTTTCAACACATTTTTTAGCCTACGATAATGATGCCCCCATCGGCACGGCTCGCATTTTCGAGCAAGGGGAGATCGGAAAAATTGGCCGCGTTTGCGTGCTAAAATCGCACCGAGGTTTAGGCATTGGCAAAGCTCTGATAGAGGCCTGCTTAGAAGAATTAGCAAGCCGATCACAGCTCACAACCGCCAAGCTTGGCTCACAAGATCATGCTGTTTCTTTCTACGCCGAGCTTGGCTTTGAAAAGAAGGGGGAGGCCTATATGGATGCTGGCATCAAGCATTTTAACATGATTAAGCCTCTAAAATCATAATCTTCTGAAACATTAACCCCTTATAATTTCTTTCTGCTATATTAAAAATTATTTCATAAATTTATAGACGAAAGATAAATATGGTTATTCGTACCTTTAGTGTCGCCTTTGAAGGTGTCGATGCGCGCTACATCGAAGTCCAATGCGCCGTAAACCCTGGGCTGCCATCTTTTACAATCGTCGGCCTGCCCGATAAAGCCGTTACAGAAGCAAAAGAGCGTGTTCGTGCGGCTCTTTCTGCGCTTCAAATCGCCTTGCCTTCCAAGAAAATCATTATCAACCTATCTCCCGCAGATCTGCCAAAAGCCGGATCTCACTTCGATCTTCCCATTGCCCTCGCGCTTTTGACGGCCACAGGATTAATTCCAGCAGATACGGCAGAGACGACACTTTCTCTTGGAGAATTGGCGCTAGATGGTTCGCTCATTGGCGTGAGGGGCGCGCTGCCTGCGGCTCTTGCCGCATCAGAGAAAAAGCTTTCTCTCGCTTGCCCGCAAGCCTGCGCACAAGAAGCCGCTTGGGTTGGCACAACTGCGGTATATGGCGCTAATAACTTGGCGCAACTCTTGCGGCATTTATCGGGGAAAGCGCGCATCGATCCTTCAACGCCCGGCGAAGTGCTCCCCGAAAAGCATCAAAAAGACTTTCAAGATGTGAAAGGACAAGAGCGCGCCAAACGAGCCCTCGAAATTGCGGCAGCTGGTGCGCATCATATGCTGATGGTCGGATCACCTGGCTCAGGCAAATCCATGCTTGCGTCAAGGCTGCCAACTATTCTCCCGCCCCTGATGGCGCGAGAGGCGCTCGACACCTCCCTCATTCACTCTGTTGCCGGCCTGATTGATGAAGGCGGCATTTCGCGCACGCGCCCTTTTCGTGCGCCCCATCATACCGCCTCAATGGCCGCGATTGCCGGCGGCGGCAGAAATGCCCAACCCGGCGAAATTTCACTGGCCCATAATGGCGTGTTATTTCTTGACGAACTCCCAGAATTTAACCGGCAAGTTCTTGAAACATTGCGCCAGCCTCTTGAGACAAGCGAAATCATGATTGCACGCGCAAATGCGCATGTGACCTATCCCGCACGCTTTATGCTCATTGCAGCCGCTAATCCATGCAAATGTGGTTATTGCAATGACCCCGCGAATGCGAATTATAAGGGGATTAAATGCAAAGAGGGTTATCTTGATCGCATCTCTGGCCCTCTGATGGACCGCTTTGATATAAGA
>CALLMA010000119.1 GCA_938008015.1 uncultured Celeribacter sp. | reverse complement strand
TAAGTTGAGTGATCAAGTCTGGAAGACAATTGATCGACTTGTTTTCAATATCTTTTTCCCCGCTCTCATTTTTACAGGCATTATCGCACATCCTATTGGTTTGTCGGAAATTATGAGTATTGGCGGCTTGGTTTGGGGCGTCATGTTCGGCGCATTATGCTTGGCCTGGCCTTTAAAGCGATATTCGACTTTAAGTGCCTTAGACTTCGCTGGAATTTGGCAGGTGTCTTGGCGGTTTAACGCGGGGCTTGCCTTTGTATTCGCGCAAGCCTTGCCGCCTCAGGCCGCGGTGATCATGTCTATCATCCTTGGGGCTGGTGTGCCTTGTGGCAATTTTTTTGCTGTCTGTGTTTTGGCAAAGGCGACAGGGAAGGCTGGTTTGCACATGCTGCGTTCGATCGCCCTCAATCCTTTTTTACTGGCCAGCGCGGCGGGGCTATGCGTGAACTTCAGCGGTGTGCAACTTCCTGAAGTGCCGCTCAAAAGCATTGAGCGTTTATCTGATGCCGCGATCCCCTTGGCGCTTCTTTCCATTGGGGCTGCTTTGAAATGGACGGCCATTTTCAAACTCGACAAAACGACTTCCCTCATACATTTCATCAAGTTGATTTTACTTCCCCTTGCAACCTATTTTATGGCGCGTTTTTTATCGTTTGATGACACGACAGTCGCTGTCTTTATCGTGTTTGCATCGCTTCCAACGGCTGCGGCTGCGCATACATTGGCTGGGCAATTTGGGGCAAATCACCAATTAACCGCCGTGATGGTGGCTCAATCCACAACACTGGCCTGTGTCACAATGCCTTTATGGGCAATGATTGTGTTGTAGTAATAAAAAACGCATAACTCATTGTTTGAGCTATGCGTTTTGTTTTTTTAAGAATAGGTTGTGCTTAGTCGATAGATTTAAAGTTTAGCGCAACGCCGTCTTTGATGCCTGAGAACCAGCGCGATGAGACTTTCTTTGTTTTCGTGTAGAATTTGAAAGCATCTGGGCCGTATTGATCTAGGTCGCCAAAACCTGATTTCTTCCATCCACCGAATGAATAGTAAGAAAGTGGCACAGGGATCGGGAAGTTTACGCCGACCATGCCGATCTCAACCTTAGCAACAAAATCACGCGCAACATCACCATCTGCTGTATAGATAGCCGTGCCATTGCCGTATTCATTGTTGTTGACCAGCTCAAGCGCATCTTCATAGCTGTCTTTACGCACAAAAGACAAAACAGGGCCGAAGATTTCTTCTTTATAGATGTCCATATCAGGTGTGACATTGTCAAAAAGGCTTGGGCCAACGAAATACCCTTCTTCATAGCCTTGGATAGAAAGATTGCGTCCATCTGTGACAAGCTTAGCGCCTTGTTTTACGCCAGATGCGATTAAGGCTTCAATGCGCTCTTTCGAGGCTTGAGTGATCACAGGCCCAAAATCAACATCATCACCGCCAGTATAAGGGGCGACTTTGAGTTTTTCGATCTTTGGAACAAGTTTCTCGATGAGTTTATCGGCAGTTTCTTGGCCAACAGGCACAGCAACAGAAATCGCCATGCAGCGTTCGCCAGCTGCGCCGTAACCTGCGCCGATAAGCGCATCTGCTGCTTTATCAAGATCCGCATCAGGCATAATAACCATATGGTTTTTTGCGCCGCCAAAACATTGCGCGCGCTTGCCATTTGTCGCAGCACGGCCATAGATATATTGTGCAATCGGTGTAGAACCAACAAAGCCAACCGCTTGGATTGTGTCATTGTCCAAGATCGCATCAACACATTCTTTATCGCCATGAACAACTTGTAAAACACCATCTGGCAGGCCGGCTTCTTTGAAAAGCTCAGCAAGGCGCATAGATGTGTTTGGCGTGCGCTCAGAAGGCTTCAAGATCATTGCATTGCCGCAAGCGATCGCAGGCGCCATTTTCCAAAGCGGGATCATTGCTGGGAAGTTGAAAGGGGTAATACCTGCTACCACACCGAGAGGTTGGCGAATAGAATAGAGATCAATGCCTGTGCCCGCATCGCCGGTGAACTCGCCTTTTGTTAAAGCTGGAACGCCCATGCATACTTCAACAACCTCAAGCCCGCGCTGAATGTCGCCTTTTGCGTCGGGGATGGTTTTGCCGTGTTCTTTTGACAGTATTTCAGCAAGCTCATCCATATGATCATTGATGAGTGCGCCAAATTTCATCATCACTCTGGCACGGCGCTGTGGATTTACGGCGCCCCATGACTTTTGAGCAAGAGCAGCTTTTTCGACAGCTGCGTCCAGTTCTGCGGGTGTCGCTAATGGAACTTTGCAGATCAGCTCACCTGTTGCAGGGTTGCGGGCTTCTGCGAAACGCCCTGACGTGCCTGCAATTTGCTCGCCATTAATTAGATGCGTAATTGTTGTCATAAATGCCTCCTATAAATCACGGTAAGTTTAATATTGCATAAATGCTATTTAAAGGGATATTTTAGCAAATATGTTTTGCATTTTTGCAATACGTAAGAGAGGGAGTGTTTGGGCTTTGAATTGGGATGATCTTAAAGTGTTTCTTGCTGTGGCAAGAAGTGAAAGTATTTCAGCCGCAGGGCGCGGGTTGTCTATTGATCCCGCAACCGTGGGGCGGAGGATATCGCGCTTGGAAGCCTCTCTTTCATCGGCGCTGTTTATCAAATCCCCTCAAGGTTATGAACTCACACGCGAAGGCTTAGGGCTTCTTGAGCATGTAGAAAATATCGAAGCTTCTGTTCAATCGGGCGTTTCACGCTTTGAACATGACAGTGAGTTCGGGCTTTCGGGAATTGTGCGCATAGGGGCGCCGGATGGTTGCGCGAATTTTGCGCTCCCACTTGCTGTCGCACGCATCCTTAAAGAACATCCAAAGCTTGAATTGCAAATCATTTCACAGCCTCGCCTGTTGAGCCTCTCAAAGCGTGAAGTCGATATCGCGATTTCTGTGAGCCAACCCACGACAGGGCGCCTCTTAGTGCAAAAGCTCTGTGATTATCATCTCTCGCTGGCTGCGAGTAGCACCTATTTGCAAAAGCATCCTCAAATGTCTGATCTTGAGGATTTGAAAGCTCATAAGCTAATCGGATATATTCCGGAACTGATTTTTGACAAAGAATTAGACTATTTTTCAGAGCTTGGGCATGAGCATAGCCATTATAGCTCCAATTCTGCAACGGTGCAGCTTAATATGGTGCGCGCAGGGCTGGGGGTTGGAGTGATCCATGATTTTTGTTTTGCTCATCACCGCGACGTACAAAAGGTTCTGGAACAAACATTTAAACTCAAGCGCTCATACTATCTTTTGCGCCATAGTGATGACCGCAAAGTCGAGAGATTGAGCATCGTTGCAGAGCGCTTAGCCTATCATTTGAAGTTGGTTATTGCAGAGTTAGAAAATGGCAAAATTGCCGATTTCTAAAGGCCTTCATGATTGGTAAGCTTTGATTGGGTCTTGTGATTGCAACTTGTACTATAAACGTTTTAAATTAGGCCTATGACAGATAATAATTCGCAATCCCGATTCTCCTTTTCTCTTAATGCAACCGATGGCAAAGCGCGCACAGGTGTGATTTCCACACCGCGCGGCGATATCCGGACGCCGGCCTTTATGCCCGTTGGAACAGCTGCAACGGTGAAGGCAATGATGCCTGAGAGTGTCCGGAAAACAGGCGCAGATATTTTATTGGGAAATACCTATCACCTGATGCTCCGTCCGACAGCTGAGCGCATTGCCCGATTAGGTGGCTTGCACAAGTTTATGAACTGGGAACGCCCGATCCTCACAGATAGTGGCGGATTTCAAGTTATGTCGCTTTCAGAGCTTCGCAAATTGACGGAAGAGGGCGTGACCTTCCGCTCACATATCGATGGTTCCAAACATGTGCTCACACCAGAGCGCTCGATGGAAATCCAAAAGCTTCTTGGCTCTGATATTGTGATGTGTTTTGATGAATGCCCAGCTCTGCCAGCAGACCGCAAACGCATTGCTGAAAGTATGCGCCTTTCTATGCGTTGGGCGGATCGTTCGCGAGAGGCTTTCGGGGATCGCCCTGGGCATGCGCTTTTTGGCATTATGCAAGGTGGTTTGGAGCAAGATTTCCGTGAAGAGAGCGCGAAAGCGCTGCGGGAAATCGATTTTCACGGTTATGCTATTGGCGGATTAGCTGTTGGGGAAGGGCAAGAAGCAATGTTTTCCGTGCTCGATTATGCCCCTGATATGCTGCCTGAAGATAAGCCGCGTTATTTGATGGGGGTTGGTAAGCCGGATGATATCGTGGGCGCAGTAAAGCGCGGCGTGGATATGATGGATTGTGTGCTTCCTTCAAGATCAGGGCGCACAGGCCAAGCTTGGACGAGACGCGGATCTATTAATATCAAAAACGCACGTCATGCCGATGATCCAAGACCATTGGATGAAAATTGCACATGCCCAGCCTGCTCAAATTATTCGCGCGCCTATCTCCACCATGTTTTCAGATCTCAAGAAATGATATCTGGCATGCTATTAACATGGCATAATTTGCATTATTTCCAAGAAATCATGTCGCAAATGCGAGATGCAATTTCAGCAGGAAATTTTGACCATTGGGAGCAAGAATTCCATGCGCAACGGGCTCAAGGCGATATCGCGCCAATTTAATATGGAATAAATGTTTCATATGTATGATATTGAGGCATAATATGCTTTTAATTGACGATTTTATAGGCGCAACTGTATTGTAAGAGCAATTGCGCCTTTTGGGGTTCTTGAAAATCTGAATTTTATTCCCAATATAATTGCCAAGACTGGAAGGTGGCGATGTTGCCGATTGGGACAAGAACACCTTTGCTGTGATAAGGAAAAAAAATGCCGGAACAAATACAAAATTATCCCGTTTTACCATTAAGAGATATCGTTGTTTTCCCTCATATGGTGGTGCCTTTATTTGTAGGGCGTGAAAAATCAGTGCGCGCGCTTGAAGAAGTGATGGCCAATGATACTCAAATATTACTTTCAGCCCAAATTGATCCAGCCGTAGATGAGCCAGATGTTGATGGCATTTATGATGTCGGCGTCCTTGCAAATGTGTTGCAGCTTTTGAAACTCCCTGATGGGACTGTGAAAGTCCTTGTTGAAGGAGATAAGCGTGTAAAACTCAGTGATTTGCGAGATCTTGGTGAGTTCTTTGTTGCTGATGTTGATGTGTTGGAAGAAACATTTGGTGATGAGGCCACAGTTGAAGCTTTGGTGCGCTCTGTGTGCGAAGATTTTGTTCATTACGCAAAGGTAAAGAAAAACATCCCTGAAGATGCGGTTTCAAAAGTTGAAGAGGCTTCTGATCCCTATAAACTCGCTGATCTAGCTTCTGGGCATCTCGGGGTGGAAGTGAACCAGAAACAAACCCTCTTAGAGGCGCTTTCCGTTGAAAAGCGTTTGGAGGCTGTTTTAGGGCTGATGCAAGGCGAGCTTGCGGTTTTGCAGGTTGAAAAGAAAATCAAATCCCGCGTCAAAACGCAGATGGAGCGCACGCAGCGTGAATATTACTTGAATGAGCAGATGAAGGCCATTCAAAAAGAGCTTGGTGATGGCGATGAAGCAACTGATGAAATCACTGAAATTGAAAATAAAATTGCATCTTTAAAGCTCTCAAAAGAAGCGAAAGAAAAGGTGAATGCAGAGGTTAAGAAGCTCAAGAATATGAGCCCAATGTCTGCTGAAGCCACTGTTGTTCGCAACTATTTAGATTGGATTCTTTCCATTCCTTGGGGTGTCAGATCTCGTGTTAAAAAGGATCTGGGGCGCGCGGAGCAAATCTTAGATTC
>CALLMA010000118.1 GCA_938008015.1 uncultured Celeribacter sp. | reverse complement strand
TGATTTAGAGATTTATAAACCCGACGGCCAGACGATTTCTCTTCGAACGATGATGGATAGGGAATGGTGTCCTTTAACAAATGCCATCAAGGATAATATCAGGGCTATCATTGATATAAGGAATGAAGTCGAACATTCGTTGTTAGACCAAGGGGACTTGTGTTTTATATCTTATTATCAAGCGTGTGCTTTGAACTTTGACAAAACACTCTGCGAGTACTTTGGGGCTAGGTTAACTCTCAGCAATGAGATTGGTATGGCACTGCAGTTTGCCAAGATGGATATCCATAATCTCGCTATGGCAGAGAATTATGATATCCCAGCAGGCATAGAGAAACTTAGCAGGCATCTCTCTACGATTAATGATGAGCAATACCATCAGAATACGGAATATAGGTTCCGTATTGTATATACGCTAGAAAACTCTTCAAAGTCAGATGCACATATACACTTTGTGAGTGATGTATATGAGGAAGATATTCGTATACGTGAGGTAATGATCAAGAAAGTTGCGCTTGATACGGAGTATCCGTTCAAAGTGAAAGACGTGGTAAGTTTAATACAGGCTGCGGGCTATAAGAATTTTAATCAGCACAAACATACACAATTTTGGAAAGAGTATAAGGCGCGGCCGAAGACAGATTCTAAGCAGCCTGAAAACACCAAGAAAGAGTGGTGCATATATCATCAAGCGCATGGTGATTATACGTATTCGCAAGGCTGGGTGGATTTTATACTTGAGAGATTCAGTTAAACTAGGTGAACTGGTCTGAAAACATGATTGTGATTGGTTTGTGATCAGATGATCGGATATCTTGATGTGTATAAATCTAATTTGCAGCTGCGAAGGTTCTATCATGTCGATTCTTACAAAATCCAAAAAGCTATGTCTATTATCTGGGCTCGCGCTCAGTGCGTTGTTTTTCTCAAATGAAATGAAGGCAGATACGGCAATTCTCGCTGGGGGTTGTTTTTGGTGCATTGAGTCGGATTTTGAATCGCTTGATGGGGTCAGTGAGGTTGTTTCGGGGTTTACGGGCGGTTCGGCGGAAGATGCTGTTTATAAGCAGGTTGCGCGCGGTCGCACTGAGCATCGTGAGGCTGTCGAGATTACTTATGACCCTAAGAAGATCAGCTACCAAGAGATCATTCATAAGTTTTTGCGCTCCGTAGATGTCACGGATGCAGGCGGGCAATTTTGTGATCGTGGGTTTCAATATTCGACTGCGATATATGCCGCGACCAATCAGGAAGCAAAAATTGCGCAATCAGAGATCGCCCGTGCGAGCCGCGAGCTTGGGCAAAACATTGTAACGCCTATCGTTGCTGCGAGTGCCTTTTATGAGGCGCCAGAGTATCACCAAGACTATTACAAAAGCTCAGAC
Source organism: uncultured Celeribacter sp. (assembly GCA_938008015.1). GTDB lineage: Bacteria > Pseudomonadota > Alphaproteobacteria > Rhodobacterales > Rhodobacteraceae > Celeribacter. Next base: position 18,117 of record CALLMA010000118.1, on the reverse strand, counting down.
AAGGTGATCACGCGCTTTGGTCGGATTGAGAAGCAAGATGCTTACAAGAGATACCGCAATGCTTGCGGCCGTGATCAGCGTGTTCAGGCGTTATGGGGAGATAAGGCGGCATTTCTGCCGCATTAACTTCGGTTTTAAGAAGCGAGTTGAAAGCGCGCGGTGCTTTCATCACAATTATATGCATCAATATATTTGTGATAGTCGCGCGCAAGTTCGTCGACTGAATTAATGATAAAGTCGGTTTTTTCTTCTGTGAGAAGAATGGAAAGATTGAGGCGCACCCAGCCTGGTTTGGTCATTTCTTCGCCCTTCAAGATGGCGGCGCGAATATATTCAGACTGCTGTTTCTCAATCTTCATCAATCTATGTGCATATGGCCCTGCGCAGGCGCATCCGCCGCGTGCTTGGATGCCGTAAATATCAGAGAGCATTCGTGTGAAAAGTTGTTGATGGATGTATCCAGCGCCACTTGCGGCTTTGATGCGGAAAGAGAAGACGGGCAGGCGGTGTGTCGAATCAGGATTTCCTAGGAGTTCGATATTTGGGTTTTGGCTCCATTTGGCGTAAGCTTTTTCAAATAGGTCTTTTTGTTTGGAAGCTGAGCGCTCTTCCCCAATTAGCTGTTTGAGCGCAAAGACCAATCCTGCGCGAATATCGCCAATTATATTCGGTGTGCCGGCTTCTTCGCGGGCGATCAGGCTGTCGGAATAGTCGTGGGACCATGGTGAGACGAATTTAACGGTGCCGCCGCCTGACAGGCTCGGTGTGTTGGATGTGCAGGCGGCATTGCGGATGATGAGAACACCAGAGGCGCTTGGTCCGCCAATGAATTTATGCGGCGAGGTGACGATTGCATCGATTTGCCCGTCTGTGCTTGATAGATCAATCGGCACATAGGGGCCGGCGCCGGCAAAATCCCATACTGATTTCACCTTATGTTTATTGAGGAGCTGAGTAACTTTTTTAACATCGGTCGCAATGCCTGTGACATTTGACATCGCGCTAAAGGCGCCGATGATGGGGCGCCCTTGTGCGCGGTTGATATGGGCCTCGAGATCTTCTAAATCAGGGCCCCCTTTGAGACCTTCTTTGATTTCGATAATTTCAGCGCCACTTTCGCGCCAAGGGAGGATGTTCGAGTGGTGCTCATATGGACCGATAAGAACGAGGGGCTGTTGCTGCTGTTCGAGCATTTTTTTGATGCCAAAAAGATGAACGAGGCGATTGATGCCAGCTGTTGCGCCAGATCCTGTGAAAATCACCGAATAATCAGAATTGGCCTTGCAGCATGCGGCGATTTCTTCGCGCGCTTGTAGGCGCAGCCTTGAGATGTAAGCGCCGCAATAGGAGGCTTCTGTATGGCTGTTTGAATAATAAGGCAGAACAGAGTGCAATATGAAGTTTTCAATCTGTTGCACGGCGCGCCCTGAGGCAACATAATCTGCATAAATGAGCTTATTCGGGCCTTTCATGCCAGGAATGAAAACATCATCACCGATCAACCCTTCGCGCAGTTCTTCGATAATCTTGCTTTGATTGAGTGAGGATTTAAAGGCTTCGAATGGTGGGGTAATATTTTGTTGTATCATTTTTTGCACCGTGTATTTTTTTGTGATAATATACTCATAATAGATTAATGTATTCACATAATGTTGCCTTTCATTGGTATTTATTGTGTTATTTATTTATTTTGGGTGGTTTTTATGGATCAAATTGACGTTAGAATATTGCAGCATTTGCAACGAGATTCCTCTATCCCTCAAAGGGAGTTGGCTGATATGGTCGGGCTTTCTCAAAATGCATGCTGGCGCAGAATAAAGGCCTTGAAGAGTGCGGGGGTTATTCTGGGGGAAACGGTTCGGCTTGATCCTGAGAAGCTTGGGCTGGGGTTGACGGTTTTTGTGATGATAAAAACGCGTCAGCATTCGGATGTTTGGCTAGGGGAATTTCGAACGCGTGTGACTGCGATCATACAAATCGTAGATTTCTACCGCATTGCGGGTGAATATGATTACATGCTGAAAGTTGTTGCCAAGGATATGGCCGATTTTGATCGTGTTTATCAGCGTCTCATTAAGGATGAGGGCTTGGAGGCTGTGACGTCTTTCATAACCATGGAAGCAATTGTTAATAGCCGTGGTTTGCCACTTTAAGGTGATAATCTGAATATCAGAATGATGCTAAAATTCTGCATTTCGTCATTTTGAACGAATATTTGAGTATTTTTCGTTCAAAGCTATTAATTATATACAAAAAATAGTGTCTTAAAGAGTGTTTGTTTGAACTTCCTCCTCGTAAGGTGTAGTCATAGGGGAAATATCTTCAGGCAGGAGAAAATGATGAAGAAGTTTATGTTGGCAAGCGTTTTGGCTTTGCTCGCTTCGCAGGGGGCACATGCTGAGACGTTTAAATGGGCAGGGACAACAGATCCGCAAACGATGGATCCACATGCGGTAAACTCTGCACCAGTTTTAGGGTTTCTAAATAACGTTTACGAAGGCTTGATGCGTCGTGGTCGCGATATGAGCATTGAACCAGCATTGGCGGAGAGCTGGGAAGCCCTTGGCACGGACGGCTGGCGTTTTCACTTGCGTGAAGGTGTGAAATTCCATGATGGTTCCGATTTCACTGCCGATGATGTGCTTTTTTCTTATGAGCGTGCGACATTGCCACAATCTGATGTTGCCAGCTGGTTTGCAACGATCTCTGATGTGAAGATTGTGGATGACTATACTGTTGATTTCTTAACAACAGCGCCAAATCCAATCTTTCCAGATACAATTGCGAACTTCATGATCTTGGATCGTGGTTGGGCTGAGGCGAATGGTTCGACTGTCCCTGCAAAAGATGCGGAAAACTTCGCAACGCGCAATACAAACGGCACGGGCGCATTCAAAGTTGTTGAGCGCCAGCCAGACTTGAAAACAGTGCTTGAGCCATTTGATGGTTGGTGGGAAGAGGCGACGCATAATATTACGCGCGCAGAATTTACCCCGATTCAAAACTCGGCAACAGCTGTTGCCGCGCTTCTTTCTGGCGAAGTTGACATGATCAACCCAGTGCCAACGCAAGATGTTGCGCGTCTATCAAGCAATCCTGATGTGAAAGTTGCGCAAGGCATCGAAGCGCGTGTGATTATGCTTGGCTTTGGTCATGAAGCTGAAGAATTGAAATACGGCGCGAATGCGGGTGACGCAAATCCATTCCGTGATGCGCGTGTGCGCAAAGCTGTAAATCATGGTGTTAATGTTGATGCGATCGTTCAAACAATTATGCGCGGTGCTGGCGAGCCTGTGTCACAGTTGGTGAGCTCAACGATGCGTGGATATTCAGATGCACATGCGGCACGTTACGAATATAATCCGACACTTGCAAAAGAATTGCTCGCAGAAGCAGGATATCCTGAAGGCTTTAGCTTTGGCCTGAAATGCCCGAATAACCGCTACATCAATGATGAAGCCGTTTGTCAGGCAACAGTAGGTATGCTTGCACAAATCGGCCTTGATGCGCAGCTTGAAGCAATGCCTGTGTCTAACTACTGGCCAGAACTTCGTGCAGATAATTACGACATGTATATGCTAGGTTGGGCGCCTGGATCATTTGATGCTGAGCACCCAATCCGCTTCTTGGTGACAACACCAAATCCTGAGAAAAAACTTGGCAGCTGGAACTTTGGCGGCTTCTCAAATGAGCGCATCGATGAAATCTTGCCGCTTGTTCAGTCAGAAGTGGATGACACAAAACGCCAAGCGCTTCTTGATGAAGCTGCAAAGATCTTGCAAGATGAAGCAGGATATGTACCACTGTATGTACAAGCACTTTTGTGGGGTACGCGTGAAAACATCGATCTCGTGCAGCGCGCGGATAATTTTTTCATCCTACGTTGGGTAACTGTTAACTAATTTACTGTTAGTTAATAAGTATAAAATAAATTTTAGTCACGGCGATCTTGGATCGCCGTACTCATTTTAAACTGGGGGTGTCATGATTTCATACCTGATAAAGCGGATATTACAGGCCGTTTTGGTTTTATTGATTGTTGGATTTGTTGCTTTTTCGATGTTCAATTTCGTCGGGGATCCGATCGATAACTTATTAGGGCAAGAGCGCACATTAGAAGATGTTGAACGCCTACGCGCTCAATTAGGTTTGGATAAACCCTTTTTTGTTCAATATTGGGCCTTCATTTCAAATGCCATGGAAGGCAATTTTGGAATGAGCTACCGCCAAGGGCGACCTGTCGCAGAAATCATTGCAGAGCGTGCACCAGCAACTTTAGAACTTGCGTTAGTATCAGCGGTATTTGCATTGGTTCTAGGCGTGATGCTTGGAATTTTCACAGCAATCAAACGTGATGGTTTCATCGCAAACTTCATCATGACAACAAGCCTTGTCGGCGTGTCGCTTCCAACATTTTTGATCGGCATCTTGCTGATCTATATCTTTTCTGTTGAGTTAGGCTGGTTGCCAAGCTTTGGACGCGGAGAAGTTGTTGATATTGGATTTTGGAGCACAGGTTTCTTGACATCAAGCGGCAGGCTTTCACTTATCTTACCTGCGATCACATTGGGCCTCTTTCAGATGACGCTGATTATGCGCTTAGTGCGCTCAGAAATGCTGGAAGTTTTGCGCCAAGATTATATTCGCTTTGCGCGCGCACGTGGCTTGTCTGAAAAAAGTATCAACTTTCGCCACGCTTTGAAAAACACACTTGTTCCGGTGATCACAGTCACAGGCCTTCAGCTTGGTAGTATTATTGCTTTCGCGATTATTACGGAGACAGTTTTCCAATGGCCGGGTGTCGGTTTGCTCTTCATCAATGCGGTGCAATTCGTTGATATTCCAGTGATGGCGGCCTATTTAATGCTCATCTCCGTTATGTTTGTAACGATCAACCTACTTGTTGATATCCTTTATGTTGCAATTGATCCGAGGCTCCGCTCATGACAAATACTTCTCAACCAGATGCGCAGCATAAAGCCCCTTCGCGTTTGGCCCAATTTTGGGGCAGCGATATCATGTGGAAGTTTCGCCACAGCCCAGTCGCGATTGTTGCGTTTATATTCACAGCTCTCTTGGTTCTATCAGCGGTTTTCGCACCCTTAGTTGCGCCGCATAATCCTTTTGATCCAGCAAGTTTGAACCTGCTCAATGGGTTTACCCCTCCTATGGAACCCAACGCTTTCACTGGGGATGCGTTTTTGCTGGGCACGGATGATCAGGGCCGTGATGTTTTCTCAACCATCCTCTATGGGATGCGCGTTTCCTTATTCGTAGGCTTCGCTGCAGTTTCTCTAGGCTTGATCCTTGGTGTGAGCTTAGGACTTGTTGCGGGCTATTTTGGCGGTATTGTCGATGCGATCATCATGCGCGTTGCCGATGTTCAGCTGACTTTCCCCTCCATCCTCGTTGCGATGTTGATCTTTGGCATTGCGAAGGGCGTCACTCCTCCGGAATACCGCGATGAAATGGCGATTTGGGTGCTCATTATTGCGATTGGCCTCTCTGATTGGGTGCAATTTGCGCGCGTCGTGCGCGGTGCAACATTGGTAGAAGTGCGCAAAGAATATGTGCAAGCGGCGCGTCTTATCGGGCGCAGCTCTCGTTCGATCATTTTTGGTCATATATTGCGCAATGTCCTCTCACCTGTTTTGGTGATTGCGACAATTTCATTGGCACTGGCAATCATTGCAGAGGCGACACTTTCATTCCTAGGCGTTGGTGCGCCACCTACTCAACCATCATTAGGTACATTGATCCGCATCGGGCAACAGTATCTTTTCTCTGGTGAGTGGTGGATCTTGCTGTTTCCAGCAGCAACACTTCTCCTTCTCGCTCTTTCTGTTAACTTATTGGGGGATTGGTTGCGTGATGCGCTCAATCCGAAGCTAAAATGACATTACTTGATATAAAAAACCTTTCAGTAGATTTCCCATCTCGCGATAAGATTTTCAAAGCGGTGTCAAATGCGAGTTTGACAGTTCAAGCGGGTGAAATTCACGGCCTTGTCGGGGAATCTGGCGCTGGCAAATCCACCATTGGTGCCGCTATTATGGGGCTCATTGAGCGCCCTGGATATATCTCTGGCGGTGAGATCACCTTTAAGGAAGAGCTCACAAGTGGCCTTGATGCGGATGCGATGCGCGAGCTTCGGGGCAAAAAAATCTCGATGATCTTCCAAGATCCGCTCACCTCCCTTAACCCGCTTTTGACGGTCGGCGATCAACTTATCGAAACGATCCAAACGCATCTTGGTTTCAATAAGAAACAGGCGCTTGCGCGTGCGCATGAACTTTTGGTTCGTGTTGGTATTCATGATGCTGACGCACGCCTTGATCAATATCCACACCAATTTTCGGGCGGCATGAGGCAACGCGTTGTTATTGCGCTCGCACTTTGTTCAGAGCCGGATGTGATTGTTGCCGATGAACCAACAACAGCGCTTGATGTGGCCGTTCAAGCACAAATTTTGGAGCTGATCCGAGATTTGACAATAGAACGCCAAGTTGGGGTGATCTTAATCACGCATGATATGGGTGTAATCGCAGATACAACGGATCGTGTGACAGTCATGTACATGGGGGAAGTTGTTGAAACGGGGACAACAGAAGAGATCATGGGGCGGCCTCAGCATGAGTACACCAAGTCACTGATTTCAGCTGTTCCAAGGCCTCAAATCAAGCTGCGCCGTTTCTCGCAAGTGAGCTATGGCGGGCGCGATACGCGCTTTGCGATTGAAGAGCTTGTCAGAAATTGGCCGCAAAGCAACAATGATCCTAATAAGCCGCTGTTGAGTGTCTCGAATATCACTAAGAAATTCCCTCTTGCGCGGAGCATTATTCCGAGCCGTTCGACATGGTTGACGGCTGTTGATGATGTGTCATTCGATATTATGCCAGGTGAAGTTTTTGGCGTTGTTGGGGAAAGTGGCTCAGGAAAATCAACTGTCGCAAGGATGATCAGTGGGTTGTACCAACTCAATGGAGGCCAAGTGACTTTCGATGGCAACATCGTGAGCGATCCATCGGATAAGGAAGCGCAGGCGCGTTTTCGTCGTGAGATCCAGATGATCTTCCAAGATCCATATTCATCCTTAAATCCACGCATGCGTGTTGCCGATATCATTGCTGAGCCGATCCGCCATCATAAAACGATGAGTGGTTCTGATGTAAAATACAGAGTGCATGAGCTGCTTGAGCAAGTTGGCCTTGGTGCAGCTGTTGAAAAGAAATACCCGCATGAATTCTCAGGCGGTCAGCGCCAGCGTATCTCAATTGCGCGCGCATTAGCCACACAGCCACGTTTCCTCATTTGTGACGAGCCAACATCGGCTTTGGATGTTTCTATTCAGGCGCAGATTTTGAACATCTTGAAAGATTTGCAAGAGCATCTCGGGCTGACCATGCTGTTTATCAGCCATGATTTGCCAGTGGTGCGCCAGATGTGTGATCGTGTTGCGGTGATGCAAAAGGGCAAAGTACTTGAACTTCAAGACACAGAATCACTCTTTGCAAACCCTAAAACTAATTACACGAGAGAGCTTTTAGATCTTATGCCGCATCTCAAAGGCCTCTCAGAAGAGGGCTTGGAAGTATTGTGATCAAATTTTACGGACATAATACAATAAACTCACTCAAAGTTATGATCATGCTCAAGGAAATTGGGCATGATTTTTCCTTGCATCCGATTAATATTTGGCAAGGTGATCAAAAGCAGCCGGATTATCTCGCGATCAACCCTGTTGGAAAAGTACCGGCGATTGTGGATGAGGGTCAGGTCTATACAGAGTCGAATGCGATTTTGATGTATCTGAGTGTGAAAGCCAATTGGGGCGCGCAAGCGGGTGACCCTCAGTATCAAGAAATTATAGCCTCTTTGTTTTACCAAGCCTCAACTGTAGGCCCTTATTGGGGGCAAGTTGAATTTTGGACCCGCATCGCGAAAGAGAAAAATCCGCAAGCATTGGCGCATTACCGCACGATTGTTTCGCGTACCCTAGAAGTGCTTGAGCATTCTCTCGAAGATCAGCCCTTTCTTGCTGGCGAAACCTATAGCATTGCCGATATCGCGCATTATTCTTGGATCAGAAAGCATGATCATTTGGGGTTTTCTTTAGATGGTTTTCCAAAGTTAAAGGCGTGGAAAGACAATCTCTCAGCTCGCCCCGCTGTGATCGAGGCGCAAAATGAGCTCGAGGCTTTGCCCAAATAGCGCCGAGCCTCTCTTGCACAAGTTATGGTTGCGATATTGTTAATCCTCCCCCTTGGCAAAGTTGAAATTTATGCTAGCCTCAAATCTAAGTCATTTTGATGATGATTGATTTAGTTTTATAGAGGGAATTGTTATGGGAAAACGTGATGAGCTCATCGCTAAATATGCCGAAGATTTAAAGAATAAATGCGGTGTAGAGCCTGATATGGATTTGTTGACAAAGGTCACAATCGGTTGTGGCCCATCCATTTATAATGCGGACGCATCGACTGTCGCAGCGAGCCAAGAGGCGGAGTTGGAAACAGTGAAAGCGAATTTCCTCATTAAAAAACTCGGCCTAGAAGATGGGCCTGCTTTGATGGAAGCAATTAATTCAGTGCTTGATACATATGGCCGCTCAGAGCGCAGTAAATACCGCGCCGTTGTCTATTATTTGCTCACCAAGCATTTCGGAAAAGAAGCGGTTTATAGCTAACATTCCTATAAAAACAGAAATAAAAAACGCCCCATTATGGGGCGTTTTGTTTGTTTTAGCTCACACACCAGCGCATCACGGCTTTTTGCGCATGCAATCTGTTTTCTGCCTCATCAAAGACCACAGATTGCGGACCATCCATGACAGAGTTCGTCACTTCTTCTTCGCGGTGTGCAGGCAAGCAATGCATGAAAAGCGCATCAGGATTGGCGCGTTTCATCACATCATCATTGATCTGATAGGGGCGCAAAAGATTGTGGCGGCGTTCGCGTGCAGATGAGGCATCATGCATGGAAACCCAAGTGTCGGTGACAACGAGATCAGCCCCTGCAACAGCCTCTTCCAGATTGCGCGCGATCTCAATTTTAGAGCTATTCCTACGCGCCTCTTCAATGAAGACGGCCTCAGGATCAAGCTCTTTCGGGCCGACAAAGGTTACATCAAAACCAAATTTCCAAGAAGCATGCAAAAATGAAGCGCAGACGTTATTGCCGTCACCTGACCAGACAACCTTCTTGCCCTTGATCGGCCCGCGGTGCTCTTCATAGGTTTGAATATCGGCCATGATTTGAACGGGGTGCGAGCGATCCGTGAGGCCATTGATCACAGGCACATCTGAATGCTCAGCAAGCTCTAAAAGAGTGGCTTCCTCAAAGGTGCGGATCATGATCATATCGGCGTAGCGCGATAAAACGCGGGCCGTGTCGGCGATGCTTTCGCCATGGCCCAGCTGCATTTCACTGCCTGAAAGGACCATTGTTTGCCCGCCCATTTGACGCACGCCAACATCAAAAGAAACGCGCGTTCGCGTTGATGGTTTTTCAAAAATTAGCGCGACCATCTTATCTTTTAATGGCAGTTCGCTATCAAGCGCCGCTTTGGGCTGGCCCAAACGCGCTTGTTTTGTTGTTTTAGCTTGATTGATGATCATGTGCAGATCATCGGCGGAGACTTTATTGATATCTAAAAAATGTTTCATGAGTTTACTTTAGAGTTTTGCGTTTAAAGCGAAAGCCGTTTTTTTGATGCGTTCGACTGCTTCGAGGATTTCTTCTTTTGTGATGTTCAATGCGGGTAATAAGCGCACGGTTTGATCAGATGCGGGAACCGTTAAGATCCCATTGTCATAGCCTGCTTTTACAAAATCAATCGGCTCGCAATTCATTTTCAATCCGATCATCAGACCTGCGGCGTCGATGCGCGCAAAGACTTTCGGATAAGCCTGCGTAAGGTCTTCGAGTTTCTCGACCATCATTTTCGAGCTTTCTTGAACCTGCTCCAAGAAGGCCGGTGCTGAGGTGATCTCAAGAACTTTAGAGCCAACAGCACATCCCAAAGGGTTGCCGCCATAAGTCGAACCATGTGTGCCAGCGATCATGCCCGACGCGGCATCCTCACTCGCGAGAACCGCCCCCAGAGGAAAGCCGCCGCCAATGCCTTTTGCAACCATCATAATATCAGGCGAAACGCCTGCATGTTCATGCGCAAAGAGTTTGCCTGTGCGGCCAACACCACATTGCACCTCATCAAAAATCAGCAAGCAGTTCTTTTGATCCGCAATCTCGCGCAGTTTCTGGAGCGCTCCATTGGGGACAACGCGAATGCCGCCTTCGCCTTGGATCGGCTCAATGAGGATCGCAGCGGTTTGATCTGTAATCGCATGAGCTACATTCTCCCAATCGTCGAATGGCAAATGCTTGAAACCTGCAAGAAGAGGGCCAAATCCAGCGGTCATTTTTTCAGAGCCTGATGCGGCGATGGCCGCTGAAGAGCGCCCATGAAAGCATCCTTCAAAGGTGATGATCTCAACCTTTTCTTTATGGCCTTTATCATGCCAGTATTTGCGCGCCATTTTAACGGCCAATTCGCAAGATTCAGTCCCTGAGTTGGTAAAGAAAACAGTATCGGCGAAAGTCTCTGCCACGAGCTTATCCGCCAGCGCTTTTTGGGCAGGGATTTCATAGAGATTGGAGACATGCCAAAGCGTATCAGCTTGTTGTTTGAGTGCATGCGAAAGCTCAGGATTGGCATGGCCAAGCACATTCACTGCGATACCTGCGCCCATATCTAAAAAACGTCGGCCATCTGCTTCTTCTAGCCAAACGCCAGCCCCTTTTACAAATGAGAGAGGGGCTCTGTTATATGTCGGCAGAATAGATGAAATCGCCATTTTTATTCCTTTTTTCTGATCTTAAACGCAATGACCCTAAAGAATGAAAGAGTATTATCTGTTGGTATTATGTTGTGGGGGAAAATGGTACACGGTGCAAGAGTTACAACGCACTCAGGCGTTGTGAAAAGAGCAATTATCGTCGGCTCAAAGGTGCATATGTGGTGTATATCGTCATATTGAGATGCATAGGTGGCGCATCTCAATATGTCAATTTTATTTTGTATCGCTCTTTTAATATAACTTACAATGCGCCTTGCGACAGCTTTGTCAGAAGTTCAGCGACATTGCGCACAGAGAATTTGCGCATGAGCTTTGCGCGAACATCTTCGATTGTGCGTGGAGATAATCCAAGTACCTGTGCAATTTCTTTGCTGGTGCGGCCTTGCGACAGAAAGACGACAACCTCGCGCTCGCGGGGCGTTAAAGCGGGCTTCTCAGATAGATTTGCAATCGGCGCATAAGTCATAACGATCTGCGATAAAGGCTCTTCAGGGGTTAAAGTCTGGGCGCGAAAGCGACACCAAGTTGCGCTGCCGCCAACGTTTGTCAGCAGTCTTTCATCGCTATAGCACTCGCCTTGGCTCAAAATATGCAATCCGATATCACGAAAATCTTCGAACTCTCTCGGATTGTCATAGATGATACGCATTGAATGCCCGATGAGGTTTTCTAATGTTCGCCCTGTTAATTGTGCGAATTTTTGATTGGCGGCTTTGATGATACGGCCTTCTGCCAGCACCATGCCAATTGGGGCGTTGTCGAAAGCGAATTTTTCTAAGTTCATTACTACATCACATTATTGTTACCTAACAGACCTCTGTGTATATACGGTATTGATACAGTATTCAATTCGGTTATGATTGAATTTATAAATTTCTTTAATGTGGGAGAGCATTTTTGATGATGGCATTGAAGTTAGCAGTGGAAACGAGAAGATATGTCTGACAACTTATTTTCTGCAATAGATGCAAAACGTGATGATATCATTGCGTTAGCGCAAGATCTGATTCGTATTCCTACATTAAATCCTCCTGGTGAGAACTATCGCCTTATTTGCGAATATCTTGAAAAACGCCTTTCAGGAAAAGGCTTCGAGGTTGAGCTTATTCGCGCCCATGGGACGCCAGGCGATAGTGAAAAATATCCCCGATGGAATGTGGTTGCGCGAAAAGAAGGTGCGCATAAAGGCGAATGTGTTCATTTCAATAGCCACATTGATGTTGTGGAAGTTGGCAAAGGTTGGACCACTGATCCTTTCGGGGGTGAGCTGAAAGATGGCAAGATTTATGGGCGTGGCGCTTGTGATATGAAAGGCGGACTTGCCGCTTCCATTGTTGCGGCCGAAGCCTTCCTTGAAATTCATCCAGATTTTGCCGGCGCAATTGAGATTTCTGGAACGGGTGATGAGGAAAGCGGTGGTTATGGTGGGGTTGCATATTTAGCTGAGAAGGGGTTCTTCTCTCCTGCGCGCGTGCAGCATGTTATTATTCCTGAACCACTGCACAAAGATCGCATTTGCTTAGGCCATAGAGGTGTGTGGTGGGCGGAGCTTGAAACGCATGGCCATATTGCGCATGGATCTATGCCGTTTTTGGGAGATTGTGCCGTGCGTCATATGGGCGCTGTCATGAATGAAATGGAAGAAAGCCTCTTTCCGGCTTTAGCTCAGAAAACAACTGAGATGCCCGTCGTGCCTGAAGGCGCACGCCAGTCCACAATGAACATTAACTCCATTCATGGAGGCGAGCCGCAACAAGACCCTGATTTCACAGGCCTGCCAGCGCCTTGTGTGCCTGATAGCTGCAAGATGGTTATTGATCGTCGCTTTTTGATTGAAGAAAATATCGATGATGTGCAGCAAGAGGTGAAAGATGTCCTTGAGAAAGTGGCATCTGAGCGCGAAGATTTCAAATATGACTTGCGCGAAATGCACCGTGTTCTTCCATCGATGACTGAGAAGTCTGCGCCTGTTGTGGAAACCGTCTCGAAGGCGATTGAAGAAATTATGGGGAAAGTGCCAGAATATGTTGTATCTCCGGGGACTTATGATCAAAAACATATTGACCGAATTGGGAAATTAAAAAATTGTATCGCCTATGGGCCGGGTATTTTAGAATTGGCCCACCAGCCGGATGAGTATATTGGAGTGGATGATATGCTGGATTCTGCTAAGGTCATGGCGCAAAGTTTAACAAAGCTTTTGTGCCCAAAGTAATTTTGTGAAGTAATAGGGAGGGAATTATGAAACAATATTTTAGATCAGCGGCTCTTACGACGGCCGTTTTGCTGGCTGGAGGTGTGAGCTTAGCGCATGCTGATAGTGTCACCGTGGGTTTGCAACTTGAACCACCGCATCTTGATCCAACGAGCGCCGCAGCGGGTGCGATTGATCAGGTCGTTTATTCTAACGTGTTTGAAGGCCTAACGCGCTTTTATGGTGATGGCTCTGTCAATCCAGGCTTGGCAAAGTCTTGGCAGGTGTCAGATGACGGCCTTGTTTGGACGTTTAATCTCCAAGAGGGCGTTAAGTTCCACGATGGTACAAGTTTTGAAGCATCTGATGTTGTTTTCAGCCTTGATCGTGCGCGCGCTGAAGAGAGTACAAACGCTCAAAAAGCACTTTTCTCAACGATTGCTTCCGTTGAGGCGATTGATGATCAGACCGTTCAGATCACTTTGTCTGAAAAGAATGGTAACTTGCTTTTCAATCTCGCATGGGGGGATGCCGTGATCGTGGCACCTGAGAGCATTGAGAATATCAAAACCAATCCAATTGGGACTGGCGCATTCAAGTTTGCAGATTGGGTGCAAGGGGATGCGATTACGCTTGAGCGCAATGCACAGTATTGGGGAACACCCGCTCATCTTGAAGGTGCGACCTTTAAGTTTATCTCTGAACCATCTGCTGCCTTAAATGCCATGATGGCCGGTGATCTTGATGCGTTCATGGGTTTCCCTGCACCAGAAAACCTCGCACTCTTTGAAGCTGATCCGCGCTTTAATGTGCTTGTCGGATCAACGGAAGGCGAGACTATTCTTTCAACGAATAACAAAATGCCGCCCTTTGATGATGTGCGCGTGAGAAAAGCGCTCGCCCATGCAATTGATCGCCAAGCGATCATTGATGGCGCGATGTTTGGATATGGCACGCCGATTGGCACGCATTTCGCCCCGCATAATCCTGATTATGTCGATCAAACTGCAAACTCTGATTACAATCCAGAAAAAGCACGCGCATTGCTCGCAGAAGCAGGTCTTGGCGATGGCTTCACGACAACATTGAAACTCCCGCCGCCGTCCTACGCGCGCCGTGGTGGTGAAATTATTGCAGCACAATTGCGCGATGTTGGCATTGAGACAGAAATAACCAATCTTGAATGGGCGCAGTGGCTTGAAGAAGTTTTCCGCGGCAAAGATTACGGCCTTACAATCGTAAGCCATACAGAGCCATTTGATATTGGGATTTATGCGCGTCCGGATTATTATTTCCAATATGAAAATGCAGATTTTCAAGAGTTGATCGCAGAGCTTGGCGCTGTATCTGAGCCTGAAAAACGCTCAGAACTAATCGCAGCAGCTCAAAAGACGCTTTCTGATGATTACGTCAATGGTTACCTCTTTCAACTTGCGATGCTTTCAGTTGCCGATAGCCGCCTTGAAGGGCTGTGGGTGAATGCTCCAACTCAAGCAAGCGATCTTACATCTGTTCGCTGGATGAAATAATTTACAACGATGATCCTTGCGTTCGCGCAGGGATCATCTGTTATGGAAAATTATGCTTCGATATTTTATTAAAAAAATACAATCACTTGCGCTAAGCTTGCTGGTTGCAAGTCTTGTCATTTTCGTAGCCGTAGAGGTTGTTCCGGGTGATCCAGCTTCTTTTATGCTCGGCATCAATGCGCAGCCTGAAACGATTGCGGCCCTGCGCGAACAACTTGGTTTGAATGTGTCACTTTGGGAACGCTACTTTACTTGGCTCACCGGCATGTTGCAGGGCGATTTTGGCACATCTTATACCTATAGAACGCCTGTTGCTGAGATGATTCAAGATCGCATGGTGATCTCATTGCCGCTTGCAGTCTATGCGCTGGTGCTCTCTACTCTAATTGCCTTCCCAGCAGGGATACTCGCGGCGACGAAACGCGGATCGGCCACAGATACCTCCGTGATGGGCGTAACACAGCTGGGCATTGCGATCCCTAACTTCTGGTTTGCCATGCTGATGGTGGTGGTCTTTGCGATCAATTTACGCTGGTTCAGCGCGGGAGGTTTTCCGCGTGGCGGTTGGGGAGATAGCTTTGCTGATTACATGGCGGCGATGAAGGCGCTTACTTTGCCCGCGATTGCCCTCGCGCTCCCGCAAGCTTCAATCTTGGCGCGGGTGATGCGCTCATCTTTGCTCGATACGCTGACAGAGGACTACATTCGAACAGCCCGCGCAAAAGGTTTGAGCAAGCGCCAAACATTATGGCGGCATGCGCTACGCAATGCGTTGATCCCAGTGCTTACGATCATTGGATTGCAATTTGCGTTTTTATTGGCGGGCGGCATTATTATTGAAAAGATCTTTTTCTTGCCCGGCCTTGGCCAATTGATTTTTCAAGCGATTACACAAAGAGATTTGATTGTGGTGGAGAGCGTTGTGATGCTTTTGGTTTTTGCGGTTATTATCGTGAATTTCACAGTTGATCTCGCATATGGCCTCGCAGATCCGCGATTGAGGAGTGGTAAATGAGAATCACAGATTTTCTTAAATCGCGCAATTTTGTTGTTGGTAAAATTTTGACAACAATTTTCTGCTTAGCGGCTTTGATCAGCTTTTTTTGGACGCCTTTTCCAGTGGATGGGGTGGATATTCCAAATAAGCTGCAAGCGCCGGCTTGGCCTTATCTTTTGGGCACAGATCACCTTGGGCGTGATGTGCTATCGATGATTATGGCGGGAGCGCGTGTTTCTATTGCGGTTGCTGTTTTGGCGGTTGGAATTGGGATGCTTGTTGGTGTGCCTTTAGGGTTGGCGGCTGCTGCAAATAAGGGCAAGCTTTTAGACGAGATCATCATGCGCGGTAATGATCTTGTTTTTGCTTTTCCCTCTTTGGTTATTGCGATTTTAATCACTGCGATATTCGGGGCTTCTGCGGTGAATGCGATCATTGCTATCGGGATTTTTAATATTCCTGTTTTTGCTAGAATAACACGCGGTGGAGCACTGTCTCTTTGGGAGCGCGATTATATCCTTTCTGCTCGTGTTGCGGGCAAGAGTTCGACGCGGATTTCATTGGAACATATTTTGCCCAACGTGATGAATTTATTGATCGTACAAGGCACAATTCAATTTTCGCTCGGTATTTTAGCTGAAGCAGGGCTTTCATTCGTGGGCCTCGGGGTTCAGCCTCCTATACCAAGTTGGGGGCGGATGCTCGCAGAAAGCCAAACATTGATTTACACCTCGCCTTACCTCGCCTTATTTCCAGGCATGGCAATTTTACTTACAGTTCTTGGGCTGAATCTGATGGGGGATGGTTTGCGAGATTTATTCGATCCCAAGCTTCGAGAGGCACGCCGATGAGTTTACTTCAGATATCCGACTTGTCTTTAAGCATTGGTCATACGCAAGTTCTTCATAATATTTCGATGGACATAAATGCGGGTGAAATTCTTGGTGTGATTGGGGAAAGTGGTTCAGGCAAGTCGATGACGGCTTTTGCGTCCATGCAGCTTTTACCAGAGCGCGCAACATGTTCTGGCAAGATAATGCTTTCTGGTAAGGATGTTTTATCCCTCAGCGAGCGCGATTTGTGCCGTATGCGTGGCAATGACGTTGGGATGGTTTTCCAAGAACCAATGACGGCGTTAAATCCAGTCAAAAATATCGGCGATCAAGTTGCCGAGACCATCCGCATTCATGAGCCCAATGTGAGCAAGAAGGACGCTTTGCAAAGGGCGCGTGAAGCGCTGAACCGTTGCGAGCTTTCAGAAGATCGCTTTCCACTGACGCGCTATCCACATGAAATGTCTGGCGGGCAGCGTCAGCGCGTGGTGATTGCCATGGCGATTGCGCGTCATCCCAAGCTTTTAATTGCCGATGAACCCACGACGGCGCTTGATGTGACGACACAGGCAGAGATCTTAGAACTTTTGATTAAGCTCGTGCGTGAAGACGGGATGGGGCTTATGATGATCACGCATGATTTGGCGGTGGTTGCGGATATGGCTGATCGCATTGTGATTATGAAAGAAGGTCATATCGTGGAGCAGGGCGAAACAAAGGCCTTATTTGCCTCTATGAGCCACCCTTATACAAAAGCGCTGTTTCAAGCCTCCTCCCATCAGCCCGAGCGAAACGCGGAAATCAAAGAAACACCTCTTCTCGAGGTGAAGAATGTGAGCCGTGATTATAGTTTGCCGCGTAAAAAACTCTTTGCACCCGCCGGCCACTTTCGGGCGGTAAATGGTGTCAGTTTTGAGATTAAACGAGGTGAAAGCTTGGGGCTTGTCGGGGAGAGTGGTTGCGGAAAATCCACGCTGACGCGCGCCATTCTAGGGCTTGAAGCGGTGCAAGAGGGAGAGGTTCTCCTTGATGGCGCACCTGTTTTAAACAACAGGTCAGTGCGACGTAAATTGCAAGTTGTCTTTCAGGATCCTTACGGCTCTTTTAATCCACGTTGGAAGGTGCGCCGACTTATTTCAGAACCATTTTATTTGCTCGATCATCCCCCAAAAGGCATTGAGTTAGAGAAGGCATTGGATGAAGCTTTGATAAGCGTTGGCCTTTCTCCTTCTGATAAAGATAAATATATTCATGAATTTTCTGGCGGGCAAAGGCAGCGCATTGCCATTGCGCGCGCGATTATCATCCGTCCTGATTTGATTTTGCTTGATGAAGCTGTGTCTGCGCTTGATGTCTCTGTGCGCGCGCAGGTTTTAGATTTATTGGCAGAATTATCTAAATCCTATGGTCTCACCTATCTCTTTATTTCGCACGATCTTTCAGTGGTTCGAAATATTACGGACCGCGTTTTGGTGATGAAGGGTGGTGAAATTGTTGAACAAGGCGAGACGCATCAAGTCTTTGATCAGCCATCGCATCCCTATACAAAAAAACTCATTAATGCAGCGCCTAAATTGCCTGAAGATTTAAAGGATATCGCATGAAAAACGATCTGTGGTTTGAAACGAATAAATGCTTTATTGGTGGGAAGTGGGTTGCGCCCCTCTCTGGCGAGATGCTGACAGTTGAAGATCCCTCTAGCGGA
>CALLMA010000117.1 GCA_938008015.1 uncultured Celeribacter sp. | reverse complement strand
GCAGGCATGTCATCGCAGAGGTTATAGATCCCGCTCTTATTAGGGGCGTTCATGGATGCGAAAACAGCACCGGCGATATCTTCAACATGAATGCGTGAAAAATATTGCCCTTCTTTGATGATCTGCCGAGCAGTGCCTGCTTTGATCTTACTAAAAGGGCCGCGAGATGGCCCATAGATGCCTGCGAGGCGAAAAATGGAAAGTGGGACGGCGTGTTCGTCTGCTAGCTCTTGCCATGCATGCTCGGCTTGCGCTCTGAGCTTGCCGCGCTGTGATAGCGGCGTTGTGGGTGTATTCTCATCAACCCATAAACCCCCGTGGTCACCATAGACACCTGTTGTCGATAAATAGCCGATCCACTTCAAATTCGGCATAGCAGCGCGTAGGGCATCTCGGTGATGCGTGAGCATCGGGTCGCCCGCATCGCTCGGCGCTGCTGATATCAATAAATGGGAGGAAGAGGCTAATTCTGCTTGAATGTCGTCTTGCCCATCAATGAGCGCCATCGTGCCGCGTGAGCGCATCTTTTGAGCTTTCTCGGCGCTTCGGGTCAGCCCCGTCACGTCCCATCCATCACGCGCTAAAAGGCGCTCAAGCGCTTGTGCGCTGTAACCGTGGCCAAAAGAGAATAGTTTTTTTCCGAGCATTTGGCAGGCCTCGTAAAAGGGTATGAAGATTGTATTTTGGGTAAATGGTGGCGGTACAGGGACTTGAACCCCGGACACGCGGATTATGATTCCGCTGCTCTAACCAACTGAGCTATACCGCCAAAAAGTAGCGTTTTCGTAGTTTGTGATGAGGGAAGGGTCAAGAGGAAAAACGCATAAATCTATAGAGAAGACGAAATATTTTTATAAAATGGGGAAACTGAAGCAAATTCTAAAGAGATTGCCGCGATAAAAAGAAAAGCCGCCCTTAATTTTCATCAAGGGCGACTCTAAATTTTAGAATTCTAAAAATTTATTTTACAGTAATACGACCATCAATGAATGGTGTATATGCGCCGCTTTTCGCGATGAACTCAGCTGTGACATCTGCGAGGTCTGGGCCAAAGTCATATGCGTTTTGAGCGTCGATGAACATTTTGTAGCCGTCGCCACCGTTGCGCACGTAGTTGTTTGAAACAACGCCGTACACTTTTTCAAGATCAATCGGAGCGCCTGCGACAAGGACGTCTGAAACGCGGCTGCCAGCTTCTTTTGATGCATCAAAAGCGAATGTGATGCCTGCAACTTGTGGGAAGCGGCCGCTGCCTTCTTCAACTCTAGAAACACCATTTTCAAGCGCCGCAACAACACTAGCACCTGTGACTTGGAATGTTGAAAGTGTGTTTTGGAATGGAAGAACAGTAAGAACTTCGCCCATTGTTACATCGCCTGCATCAATAGAAGAGCGTAAACCACCGCCGTTTTGGATTGCGATTTCAATGCCTTGATCTTTTACACGATCAAGCATTGCTTCTGTCACAAGGTTACCCATTTGGCATTCTACTGCGCGGCATGAGTTTCTGTCGCCATCAATATTTGCTGCAGATTGTGCAACAATGCGGTTTTTCATCTCATCAATTGGGCCAGCAAGCTCAGCAATACGTGCCTTGATAGCTTCATCTTCAGCAACAGAAGCGTCTAGCAAGATCGCATCGCCTTCGATGTTTGTCACAGTGCCAGCATCATCAAATGTTAGTACAAGCTCGCCAAGATATTTAGAATATGCATAAGCTTGTGCGACAGGAACGTCGCCAACCATTTGTGGATACGCCAATGCATCTTCTTTAGTGTTTGACATTTCTGTATGAGAGTGGCCGCCGATAACGGCGTCAAGGCCTGAAACTTGTGCTGCAATTTCTAGGTCTTTTGAGATGCCAACGTGGTTGAGCGCGATGATTTTGTTGATGCCTTCAGCTTCAAGAGCGTCAACATCAGCTTGTAGGCTTGTGATTTCATCGTTGAAGATCACAGCCGCAGATGGGCTTGATGTTTCAACTGTATCAGCTGCAAGTGCAGAAACGATACCAATTTTTTGGCCGCCGACTTCAAGAACAACGTGGTTGTGGATCTTGCCAGCGATGACAGGCGAACCGCTTACATCGATGTTGCCTGAAACGATTGGGAATGAAACGCCATCAGCGAGTTTCGCGAGGCCTTCATCACCATCATCAAATTCGTGGTTGCCAACAGCCATTGCATCAAAGCCAATAGCTTCAGCGAATTCAATTTCTGCATCGCCTTTGTATGTTGTGTACATCAAAGAGCCTTGGTACTGGTCGCCAGCATCAAGAACGATAAGATTTTCATCAGCGTATTTTGCACGAAGCTCAGCAATTTTTGTTGCAACACGTGCATAGCCACCAAAGCATTTGCCCTCGGCATTATCTTCAGCGTTACATGTTGAATCATATTTATTGATAGGCTCAACGCGGCTGTGTAGGTCGTTGATGTGTAGTATTCTTAGCTTATATTCAGCAGATGCAGCGCTTGCGCAAACGATAGCTGCTGCAGATGTCATGAGGATATTCTTGAGCATAAGGCCCCCCTAGTTTAATCTCGGTACAAATTTGGGGTGTGAAAAATTTATCCCCAATTTGTCACGGAAGACAACTAGCATGTTGGGGCATAATGACAAGCGATTTCTGTTTAAATCAGCACTATGCTTGCGGTAACATGGTTTATTATTGCTGTAGCTATCTGAGCTGATATGCTTTTGTCTAAGCTGATTATAGAGCTGCTTTTGGGATGATTTCAGAGATAACAGCCCGTTCGCGCTTTTTGCGCATTTCATAGTGACCTAGGGGCGTGAAGCCCGCAAGCACAGTGTCATTGCCTTCGGATTTGAAGGCGGCTTTGAGCGAATCTTCGAAGCCTCTGCGGTCTTTCTTTGCCATGGGGGCAAGGTCAATCGTGATTTGCCCCGCCAATCCACGCGTGCGCAGAATGCGCGGCAGGTCTTTTGCGAGTGCTATATTTGCACGCAGACCAGCGGCTGTCGAAAAGTCATTTCCAGTATTGATGTCGATCGCCGTTAAAGCGCGCGTAGGTTCGACATATGCTGATGCGCCAGCTTTAAGAGGGACGCGGATATCCAGCAGGCCTTCAATTAATTCATAGACGCCATGATTCTCAAATGCTTCTGCGCTATCATCGAAAATATCGGCCTTATCCCAATCACGCCACGCGCTTTCCCACGCATCTGGCCCTTGAACTAAGAGTTCTGGTGCACCTTGTTCATCAGCCATAACAGCTTCGCAAAGCTGTCGCATGGCGTTGATGTCGTCTAAGACGTCTTGATCAGGGCAATCCTTGCATGCTGAGCGCAATATGAGCCCCATCTCTTCATCGGCGCCATCCATAGCTTCCATAGCAAGGTCGTGAAGCCTTAGTTGCTCTTCATCATCTCTAATGCTGCGTGAAATGTTAAGACCAGGGGCATTTGGTGTGATAATGGCATATTTAGATTTGAAAATCAGGCGACTTACAACAGGAATAGCTTTGCCTTCTTCGGCGATGTGGCTCACTTGTACAAGCATAGGCGCGCCAGGTTTCAGGCCTTTATTTCCACGTAAATACGCTTTTTCGCCTTCTGGCAGATCTAGGAGGGCTCCGCCCATGCCTTTTAAGCTACGCCCGCCTTTGGCACGAAAGATAGCGCCAGGGCGTGGTGTTGCATCTGTGTCGGGTGCGTCAATTAGGAAGTCTTCCAGTTTGCCGTCCACAATCAGTGCCGCCGCGCGTTGTTCAGCGAGCTGTCCTAAAGCAATGATTTTGCCCTTCATGAGTGATCTCCATAAATTGGATAACCGGCTGCTTGCAGAATTTTGGCAGTTTCGGCAACAGGTAGGCCTTTGATTGCTGAGAAGCTTCCTTGAATCCAAGGGATGAAAGCCCCAGCGCGGCCGTGGATTGCATAGCCGCCTGCTTTGCCACGCCATTCATGGGAAGCAAGATATGCATTTAATTCGATGTCATTCAGGCGTTTGAATTTGACTGTACTCACGACGTCGAACTCCCAAGTTTTATCTTGGTATCCAACAGCAACCGCCGTAATGACCTTATGGCGTCTTCCGCCAAGTGCGAGCAAGAATTCTGCGGCTTCTTTTTCGTCGGCAGGTTTGCCAAGGATGCGGCGACCCAAGGCAACGGTGGTATCTGCTGAAAGAACGATTTCTTCGTGATTTCTGGCAATGGCGGCTAGTTTTTCGCGCGCCATGCGCTGGCAGTAAGGGCGCGGTAATTCGCCCTTTGTTGGATCTTCATTGATATCAGGTGATCGGATATCGTGAGGGACACAGCCAATTTGCTCTAAAAGCTCTTTGCGCCGTGGACTGCTTGATCCAAGAATAAGCTTCATTAGGGCTTAACGATAGCGATAGTTGATGCGGCCTTTAGATAAGTCATAAGGCGTCATTTCAACTTGCACTTTGTCACCTGCGAGTACGCGAATGCGATTCTTGCGCATTTTCCCTGCCGTGTGAGCGATAATGGTATGGCCGTTTTCTAGCTCGACCAGAAATGTCGCGTTTGGCAGGAGTTCCTTAACGACACCGGGAAATTCGAGCATTTCTTCCTTGGCCATGTTCACTCCTATATGTAAGTTTGCCTGCAGATATTACAGGCGATGTGTAAATGCGCTCTTAACGCTCTTTTTGCAAGATTAAAACAGCAATTCGGCATTCGTTGTGTTTTTTAAGGCACATTGATGAGTTTTTTATGGCTTTGGGGCGGTTTAATTCAGTAGGTTTGGCAGGGCGAAGTAAGTCGCATAGCTCACGATGAAGGCGGGAATGGCGGAATAAATTGTCGCGAGAAGGGCGGCTTTTGGCGCCAATGCAATCGCGGGGAATAGCGCATCTCCATCATTTGCAACGGCATTGCCCAGCAAGGCGGCGAAGGGGATAAGCCCATTGATATAGAGCGTTGTTACAAGGACTTGTGGCCCGCATCCGGGAATAAACCCAATGAGGATGGCAATGAGCGGCAGTAAGGGAGCGATGGATGCGAAGAGGGCTTCGAGGTCTAACCCTGCGTAAGCGGCGAGATAATCATAAGCGAGATAGGCGGCAATGACCCAAACGGAGATGAAGGCGGTTTCTTCCGTTGCGCGTGTGATGGGGTTGTCTTGTTGGTTTGCCATCGCTTTGATGGGGGAGATGAGCCATAAACTCAGGCCTACTATGGTCCCAAATACAGCGTAAAGCGAGATATTCACGCCCAACACCGCGTTGATTTCGATGCTCATGAGCTGCGCGATGCCGACAATAAGCCCGGGCACGAGGGGGATGAGATATAGGATATCACGTTTTCTTAGGCGCCCGATGCGCGGGGCCAGTTCGCAATCTTTCGCATGGGCTTCGAGCACTGGTTTTGGTTGGAAGTAGTCAACAATCCAGCCCGTCAATATGCCGACCGCAAAAGAAAGAGGCAGGACGACGGCGGCTGCGTCTGGGCGTGTTGCGATCAGCAAAAAGGCGGCGTCACCCATTGTTGCCGTTAGCGTTGCTGTGACAGAACCCAAGGTGACATGGCCGCTTGAATAGGCGGCAACCACCACAACAGCGCCGCCACAGCCAGGTGTCGCGCCCAAAAGTGCAGCAAGCGGGACTTGTGCGAGCTTTGCGTTTTTGAGGGATTGCGCAATATTGAAGCCAAATATGCGCTCAGCACCATAAAAGAGTAAGAGAGTTGCCGCAACGAAGGAAGATACTTGCACAAAGGCATCTGTTATGAGCTCACGCGTCAGCTCGCCTAAATGCCCAAAAGAGAAGATAAGGCCAAGTAAGCAGATAAACACCGCTATGCGCTTCTTTTTTTGTGCAAAGAAGTCCCGCGGTGATGTGCTCTTGCGGCCTTGTGAGGGGGCGGCGTGATTTTGTGCTGTGCTGGGTGTCATTTTTAAACCCTAGTTAAGAATAATTCTTATTTGCAATAGATACGTAATCTTTGTGAAAATGCAAGCGATTTGAGTATTATTCTTTGCGTTTAAGAAAGAGGCAGCAAAAAGTGCTTTGCGTGATAAATATAAAGAAAATTTTAGTAAGGGCTATACATACGCGGAACTACTGATAGTATGTGGCCATCATCGCAAGAGCAAATATAGAAGCTCTACGTGATACATGCTCTGCTTTAGTGCAGTCCGATCTTGTTAGGTGAAGATGCCTCGGTTGGATGGCGTGATAGATCGAAAGAAGATCTACCGCAGAGAAATCGCCCAATTCGGGGTG
Source organism: uncultured Celeribacter sp. (assembly GCA_938008015.1). Lineage (GTDB taxonomy): Bacteria > Pseudomonadota > Alphaproteobacteria > Rhodobacterales > Rhodobacteraceae > Celeribacter. Next base: position 1,638 of record CALLMA010000117.1, on the reverse strand, counting down.
GTGACTGGCATAATGAGAATAGCACAATCAGTGCAGCCAGAGAACACACACGAAGTAAGCGGGAGAGACCCCCCTATGAATTTAAAGAAACTATGCGCAACTGGTGCAGCAGGATTTATTGCGTCAACAACTTTTGCAGCGGCTGAAAGCTGCGGCGATGTGACAATCGCTGAAATGAATTGGGCATCGGCCGAGCTTATGGCCAATGTCGATGCGATTATTTTGGAAGAAGGTTATGGTTGCAATGTTGAACTGATCGCCGGCGCGACGCAGACGACATTTGCATCCATGAATGAAAAAGGTCAGCCAGATGTTGCGCCTGAGCTTTGGGTAAACGCGGTGTTAAACCTTTTGAACTCTGCAAAAGCTGAAGGCCGCATGATTACGCTTAATGATACAGTTATCGAAGGTATCGGTGAGGGGTGGTTTGTGAGCCCTGCAGTGGTTGAAAATCATCCAGAGCTAGATACAGTCGAAAAGCTAATCGCGCGCCCAGATTTGTTCCCATATGTCGAAGACGAATCTAAAGGTGCCTTTATGGGGTGCCCATCTGGTTGGGGATGTCAGCTTTCTAATCAAAATATTTTCCGTGCTTTTGATATGGAAAATAAAGGTTGGACACTTGTTGATCCTGGTTCTGGTGCTGGCCTTGATGGTGCGATTGCAAAAGCTGCTGAGCGTGGTCAGAACTGGCTTGGATATTATTGGTCACCAACATCTGTTGTCGGAAAATATGGCCTTATTCAAATGCAATTTGAAACAGAATTTGCGGGTATGGATCACTGGAATGATTGCGTCGTGGTTGAGGACTGTGCTGATCCACAGCCAACAAGCTACATCGCTTCTACAGTTGAAACCGTTGTGACGAAAAGATTTGCAGAAGAAGCAAGTGCTGCGGCGGAATACTTCAAAACCCGCTCTTATCCAAATGCCACTATGGGGCAAATGCTTGTTTATATGACAGAAGAGCAAGCCGCTGGCGAAGATGCAGCTTATGAATTCTTAGAAAAATATGAAGATGTTTGGACAAAATGGGTGCCAGCAGAAGTTGCTGAAAAAGTTAAAGACGCACTTTAATATCTTTGAACCAAAACATTGTAAGGCTTGCATGAGATATGCGAGCCTTTCGCTTTATATAAGGAATATCTAATGGACTGGTTCTTTGAGTTTCCAGAATTAGGTCGGCGTACTCTATCAGGTTTTCGCAAATCAATTGATGGCGCTTTCCGCGAATTTTCACGTGCAAATGGGGAAGCAATTGAAAATTTCTTCAACCCGTTGCTTAAATTTTTAGTTTGGTTTGAAAAGCTCTTACAGGCGACACCTTGGCCGATCATCATATTTGTATTGGTTGCTTTGGCGTGGTTGGGTGCGCGCTCGTGGAAGATTTGCCTTGGCACATTCTTAGCCATGATTGCAATAGGCATCTTAGGGATGTGGGAAGATACAATGTCTACCCTCGCTATGATTTCAGTGGCCACATTGCTTTGTATCGTCTTTGGGATACCTGCGGGCATATTGATGGCGCGATCTAATCGGGCGCAAACAATTATTACCCCGATCTTGGATATCATGCAGACAATCCCCGCCTTCGTCTATCTCATCCCAGTTGTGATGTTGCTGGGGATTGGGAAGGTG